>NZ_JBKFBO010000120.1:0-160777 GCF_053346215.1 Methylobacterium sp. A49B | reverse complement strand
CTGCGGGGGCCTTCCGCCGCAGACCGCCCTGATGACCGGCCGGGCCGTGTTCACCGAGGCCTACGCAGTCATCCCGAAGGGCGTGATGAGCGACATCGTCACCAGCGTCCTGCCGTTCTGGACCGGCACGCGGACCTGGATGCTGTCCCGGCCGCTCTCGGGCTTCTCGGAGACCTTCGCGCAGGCCCTGATGGAGATCGCCCCCGGCGGCGGCAGCGAGCAGCCCGAGCCGGATCCCGAGGCCGAGGGCGTGCTCTTCGTGGTCGGCGGCCAGCTGCGGCTCGTCCTCGACGGGCGCGCGCACGCCCTGCGGCCCGGCAGCTACGCCTACCTCGCCCCCGGGGCGGCCTGGAGCCTGCGCAACGACGGCGGCGAGCCCGCCCGCGTCCACTGGATCCGCAAGGCCTACGAGCGCGTGCCCGGCCTCGACGCGCCCCCGTCGTTCCTCGCCCACGAAGCCGACGTCACGCCCGCGGCGATGCCCGGTACGGACGGGGCCTGGGCCACCACCCGCTTCGTCGCCGCCGACGACGTGCGCCACGACATGCACGTCAACATCGTGACGCTGCGTCCGGGCGCCTCGATCCCGTTCGAGGAGACCCACGTCATGGAGCACGGGCTGTTCGTGCTGGAGGGCAAGGCGGTCTACCGGCTCAACCGCGACTGGGTCGAGGTCGAGGCCGGCGACTACATGTGGCTGCGCGCCTTCTGCCCCCAGGCCTGCTACGCCGGCGGACCGGGACCCTTCCGCTACCTCCTCTACAAGGACGTCAACCGCCACGCGGCACTCCGGCCCCGGACGGGCGCGCGATGAGCCCACGCGCCCTCACGGCGCGTCCTCTGACGGCCGAGTCCTTTGCTCCCTTCGGCACGGTGATCGACAAGGCCGCCACCGAACCGCGCCCGATGAACGCCGGCATGGCCCGTCGCTACCACGATCTCGCGACGGTTCGGGTCACCGGCGATGACGGCAGGGTCGTCGTCGGCCTCGTCGAGGCTGAGCCGTATCCCCTGCCCCTGACGTTCCGGCTCGTCGAGCGCCACCCCCTCGGCAGCCAAGCGTTCATCCCGCTCAGCGCGGCCCCTTTCCTCGTGGTGACATGCCCCGACGAGGGCGGTCGCCCCGGTCGCCCGCAGGCCTTCGTCACGGAGCCCTGGCAGGGCGTGTGCTACGCGCCGGGAACCTGGCACGGGGTGCTCACGCCCTTCGGGCAAGCCCAAGACTTCGTCGTGGTGGACCGCGGCGGCGCCGGGGAGAACCTGCAGGAGCACCTCTTCGACGAGGCCTGGACGGTGATGCTGCCCGAGGCGGGCTAGGCCTCGGCGCGGGATGAAAAGCGGGCGCCTGCTCAGACGCTTCGTTGGAATACCAATACCGGCTACCCGGTAACGCATTCTTGAAGTAGCGTCGCCGCGCGCCTCGGCCGGAGTGACCGGCCGGAGCGATCCATCGCGGACGAGGGGCTCATGCGTTCCGGCAGTTTCACGACACAGTGCGGCAGCGCGACCCGGCGAACGGTTCTCCGCCACGGTCTCGCGGCGGCGGCCCTCGGTTCGCCGCTGATCGGGTCCGGTCCGGCGCGCGCCGAGGCGAGCGAGCTGCGCATCGCGAAGCAGCCGGGCCTGTCCTATCTGCCCGCCGTCATCGCCGAGAAGCTCGGTCTGGTGGAGAAGCACGCCAAGGCCGCAGGGATCGAGAACCTGCGGGTGACGTGGACCCGACTGACCAACGGCGGCGCCAGCAACGACGCTTTGCTGTCGGGTGGCGTCGACATGGTGATCAGCGGCGGTCCCAACATGCTGATCATGTGGGGCAAGACGAGCGGACGGGTGAAGGGCGTGGTGGCAACCGGCGCCCTGCCGATGAAGCTCGTCACCAACAACCCGAACGTGAAGACGCTGGCCGATTTCGGGCCGAACGACCGGATCGCGGTCCCGACGATCCGGGTCGGGACGCAGCCCGTGGTGCTGGGCATCGCCGTCGAGAAGCAGTTCGGGGCCGGTGCCCTCGAGAAGTTCAACGCGATGACCGTCGGGATGGGACATCCCGACGCGATGATCGCGCTTCAGAACAAGAACAACGGCGTCACGGCGCACTTCTCGCAGCCGCCCTACCAGGACCAGGAGCTGGCCATGCCGGACGTCCACGAGGTCCTCGATTCCGTCGCGGTGATGGGTGGCCCCCTGACGAACGGCTGCGTCTACAGCACGACGACGTTCCACGACGCCAATCCGAAGATCATCGCGGCCTTCGTCGGGGCCATCAAGGAAGCCATCGCCCTCATCGAGAAGGACAAGCCGGCGGCGGCGGGCATCTACCTCGAGGTCAACAAGGAGAGCATCTCGGCGGACGCGCTCACCGCGCTCATCGCACGCCCCGGTATGGTCTTCTCCGCAGCCCCGCAGAACCTGCTTCCGGCAGCCCAGTTCTTCTCCCGCGCCGGCTACATCAAGCAGAAGCCGACGAGCTGGAAGGAGTTTTTCTTCGAAGAGGTTCACGATCTGCCCGGGAGCTGATTGCGCCGGGCGCATCCTCCGGTCCCGGTCAGTCCCGATGCGCGGGAACGCGCGACTTCGCTGACGGTCTGATCGGGAACCCATTCGACCAACCAGGATCGAGCCCGCCGCGCTCTGCGGGACGTGGGTCCGGATGAAGCCTTGTGTCGTGCGGTGTCACAGCGCAGCGGATACCTCCGATACGCCAACTGACGCCGCACCTTGAGGTGAGAACGCGGAGCGGAGGAGCCGAAGCCAACGGGCTTGAACCGTTTCCGGTCAGTCCGGTCTGTGCCGTCCTCGGGAGCGCAGCGAAGCAACCCCGTCGGCGCCACGCCGACAAGGGTCGCGCAACCCTCGACCGCTTCGCAACGCGCGAGAGGACGGAGCGGGCTGCACAGACCGAAGCCTTCGACGAAACCGTATGGGGGTGGGCCGACGATCACTCGACCCGGTAGAGCGCCACCTGTCCGATCCCCTCGATACCGAGCTTCCGGGCGCTGGCCCGCGACAGGTCGATCGCGTAGTTGCGCTTCGCCTTGGTCCGCTCGTTGGTGCGGTCGGTGATCTCGACGACCACGGCGCGCCCGTTCCGCTTGTTGACGACCTTCACCTTCGTGCCGAACGGCAAGGTGTGGTGCGCGGCTGTCAGCGCGTCGGGGTTGTACACCGTGCCGCTGGCCGTCCGCCCGGAATGCTTGTACCAGCTCGCCCGCCCCGACCCGAGCAGCGCCGTCCGCGGCTGCCGATCCTGACGCTCGCTGTCTGAGCCCTGCGGCGCGTCACGCTGCGCGATCGTGGCTGTCGTGCCCGGCTCCTCTGCCTGATGCTCTGCACTCTCGGCGAGCACGCGGGACAGGCTCTCCTGCGCCGACACCGCGTCGAGCCCGTGGCCGAAGCGACCCATGGCACCCGCCCATCCGCGGGAGGCCGTCGGTTGGGCCGGCAGGTCGGGCAAGGCGATCGGCCCGTGGTCTCCGGTCTCGGCTTCGCCATCGATCTCGGGGAGCGCCGGCAGGCGTGACGTGAACTGGCGATAGGAGAAGACCGGCGCTTCCCGTCTGAGCGAGCTCGTCGGCGATCCGGCCCCCTGGCCGCGATCGAAGGACGCGTCACCGGCCAGGGCCGGGCATCCGCCGAGCGAAACGATCGAGGCTAACAACCAGCCGCCGGCACGCCCGAACCTGTTTTGGCCGCTCAGGCGCGTCATAGCTCTCACCCGTCGTCTGTCGTTTCCACAGCGACGTAAATCATATTTCGTTAATATGTTCCGGAAGATTGATTAAAGCGAAATACTGACCTGTGGAATAGGGAGCCGTTCCAATGGTCAAGCTTGCCCGAGCTTGATCGCCGAGACTCGCGCGCGTCGGCGGCCCCGCGGTCCGGCGTCCCGACGACCTTTATGCGGCCCTTATACGGGCACCCCTGGCCCCGTCTCGAACCCTAACGCGGTTCGGGGCCACTGTCCCGGCTGGCCAGGACCGGCCGCGGAGCCTCCGCGGCCGGTCGCCGAACCGGACACGACCACCATGCTCGACCTCGTCTTCCTCGCCGGGGGGCTCGCCTTCTTCGCCGCCGCGGCCGGATACGCCGCCGCCTGCGACCGGCTCTGAGGGGCTGTCATGACCCTCGACCTCGCCCTCGGCGCCTGCGTGACCGCCGGCCTCCTCGTCTACCTCACCTATGCCCTCGTCCGCCCCGAGCGGTTCTGAGCGGCCCGCAGGATCTCCCCCATGACCCTAAACGGCTGGATCCAGATCGCGCTCTACTGCGCGGTCGTTCTGGCGCTCGTGAAGCCCCTCGGGTCGTACATGACCCGCGTCTTCACCGGAGAGCGCACCCTCCTCTCGCCCGTCCTCGGCCCCGTCGAGCGCGGGCTCTACCGCGTGTCGGGCATCGATGCCCGCCAGGAGCAGCACTGGCTCGCCTACACGGGCGCGGTCATCCTGTTCCACGTGCTGGGCTTCGCGGTGCTCTACGCGCTCCTGCGCCTGCAGGCGGTGCTGCCGCTCAACCCGGCCGACCAGACCGCTGTGGCGCCGGACCTCGCGTTCAACACCTCGACCAGCTTCATCACCAACACCAACTGGCAGTCGTACGGCGGCGAGACCACGCTGTCGTACCTGTCCCAGATGCTGGGGCTGACGCACCAGAACTTCCTGTCGGCGGCCACCGGCATCGCGGTGGCGGTGGCGCTGATCCGCGGGTTCGCCCGCGCCTCCACCGGCACGATCGGGTCGTTCTGGGTCGATGTGACCCGGGCGACCCTCTACGTGCTGCTGCCGCTCTGCATCCCCTACACGCTGTTCCTGGTCTGGCAGGGCATGCCGCAGACGCTGGGTGCCTACGCGGATGCCACCACGCTGGAGGGCGCCAAGCAGACCATCGCGCTCGGGCCGCTGGCCAGCCAGGTCGCGATCAAGATGCTCGGCACCAACGGCGGCGGCTTCTTCAACGCCAATGCCGCGCACCCGTTCGAGAATCCCACCGCCCTGTCGAACTTCGTCCAGATGGTCTCGATCTTCGTGATCGGCGCCGCGCTGACCAACGTCTTCGGCCGCATGGTCGGCGACGAGCGCCAGGGCTGGGCGATCCTCGGCGCCATGGGCGTCCTGTTCCTGGCGGGCGTCGCCGTCACCTACTGGGCCGAGGCCAACGGCAGCTCCGTGCTCAGCAGCGTCGGGCTGACCGGCGGCAACATGGAGGGCAAGGAGACCCGCTTCGGCATCGCGGCCTCGGCGCTCTTCGCGGTGATCACCACCGCGGCCTCCTGCGGCGCCGTCAACGCCATGCACGACTCGTTCACGGCTTTGGGCGGGCTGATCCCGCTCCTCAACATGCAGCTCGGCGAGATCATCATCGGCGGCGTCGGCGCCGGCCTCTACGGGATGCTGATCTTCGTGATCGTCGCGATCTTCGTGGCGGGACTGATGGTCGGCCGCACCCCCGAATACCTCGGCAAGAAGATCGAGGCGAAGGAGGTGAAGATGGCCATGCTGGGCATCCTCTGCCTGCCGCTGATGATGCTGGGCTTCACGGCGCTCGCCACCGTGCTGCCCGCCGGGCTCGCAGGCCCCGCCAATGCCGGCCCGCACGGCTTCACCGAGATCCTGTACGCCTACACGTCTGCGGCGGCCAACAACGGCTCGGCCTTCGGCGGGCTCACGGCGAACACGCTGTTCTACAACAGCACGCTGGCCATCGGCATGCTGGTCGGGCGGTTCTTCGTGAAGATCCCGGTCCTGGCCATCGCGGGGTCGCTGGCGGCCAAGAAGACCGTCCCGGCCTCGGCGGGCACGCTCCCGACCCATGGCGGCCTGTTCGTCGGGCTGCTGGTCGGCGTGATCCTGATCATCGGCGGCCTGACCTTCTTCCCGTCCCTGGCGCTCGGCCCCGTGGTCGAGCACCTCGCGGGTGCGGCCGGCCAGACCTTCGCGGCCGGGGGCTGAGATGCCGCGCGCCCTCCCCTCCCGACGCCTGCCGCGCCACCACCTCGTGCTGCACCGGCAACCGTCCCGGCGGAACCGTACGCAGCCGGTGCGGACCTCTGACCTCGTGCTGGCCCTCGTCGGCGTCGTGATGCTCGCGGGCTTCGCCCTGCTGGCGGCCTACGCGCTGACCGTCGGCGCTGCAGACTGAGCTTCTCCGCCGTCATCGCGTACGCGGCGAAGCGACCCAGCGAGGCTCGGCGTCTCCGAACGCAGCGCTGCCCTGAATTGCTTCGCTCCGCTCGCAAAGACGGCGGGCCCTCCTTCAATCTCCCGTCCGGACATCGCCCATGTCTCGTCAGACCTCTTCCCTCTTCAGCGCCGCCCTGATCGGGCCGGCCCTCGTCGGCTCCGTCAGAAAACTCGACCCCCGCGCCATGATCCGCAACCCGGTGATGTTCGTGGTCGAGGTGGTGGCCGCCCTCACCACCGTGCTGTTCGCCCGGGACCTCGTCACGGGAGGCAGCGATCTCGCCTTCTCCGGCCAGATCATCCTGTGGCTGTGGTTCACGCTGATCTTCGCCAACTTCGCCGAGGCGCTCGCGGAGGGGCGCGGCAAGGCCCAGGCCGACAGCCTGCGCCGCACCCGCACCGAGATGACCGCCAAGCGCCTCACCGGCCAGGGCCGCGCCTACGAGACCGTGCCGGGCACGAGCCTCAAGGTCGGCGACGTCGTCCTCGTGGAGGCCGGCGACCTGATCCCCTCGGACGGCGAGGTGATCGAGGGGGTCGCGTCGGTCAACGAGGCGGCCATCACCGGCGAATCGGCCCCGGTGATCCGCGAATCCGGCGGCGACCGCTCCGCGGTGACCGGCGGCACGCAGGTGCTCTCGGATGAGATCAAGGTCCGCATCACCGCGGCCGCCGGCTCGACCTTCGTCGACCGCATGATCGCCCTGGTCGAGGGCGCCTCCCGGCAGAAGACGCCGAACGAGATCGCCCTCAACATCCTGCTCGCCGGATTGACCCTCGTGTTCGTCTTCGCGGTGGCGTCGATCCCGAGCTTCGCCAGCTACGCGGGCGGTTCGATCCCCGTGATCGTGCTGGTCGCGCTGTTCGTGACGCTGATCCCGACGACCATCGGCGCCCTGCTCTCGGCCATCGGCATCGCCGGCATGGACCGGCTGGTGCGGTTCAACGTGCTCGCCATGTCGGGCCGGGCCGTCGAGGCGGCGGGCGACGTCGACACGCTGCTCCTCGACAAGACCGGCACGATCACCCTCGGCAATCGGCAGGCCACCGAGTTCCGCCCGGTCCCGGGCGTGACCGAGCAGGAGCTCGCCGACGCCGCGCAGCTCGCTTCCCTGGCGGACGAGACGCCGGAGGGCCGCTCGATCGTGGTGCTCGCCAAGGAGAAGTACGGTTTGCGCGCCCGCGACATGGCCGGGCGCAACGCCACGTTCGTGCCGTTCACAGCCCAGTCGCGCATGTCCGGCGTCGATCTGGACGGGTCGTCCATCCGCAAGGGCGCGGTGGATTCGGTCATCGCCTCCGTATCGGCGCAGCCCATGGCGACCCGCGGCTCCAGCGCCGCCCTGGCCTTCCGTCCGGAGGCCGAATCCGGCGCGGCGAGCGAGATCCGCTCCATCGCCGAGGCGATCGCCAAGGCCGGCGGCACGCCGCTGGCCGTGGCCCGGGACGGGCAGCTGCTCGGCGTCGTCTATCTCAAGGACATCGTGAAGGGCGGCATCCGCGAGCGCTTCTCGGAGCTGCGCCAGATGGGCATCCGCACCGTGATGATCACGGGCGACAACCCGATGACCGCCGCCGCCATCGCGGCCGAGGCGGGGGTGGACGATTTCCTCGCCCAGGCCACCCCGGAGGACAAGCTCGCGCTGATCCGCAAGGAGCAGGCGCAGGGCAAGCTGGTCGCCATGTGCGGCGACGGCACCAACGACGCCCCGGCGCTGGCGCAGGCCGATGTCGGCGTCGCCATGAACACCGGCACGGTGGCGGCCCGCGAGGCCGGCAACATGGTCGATCTCGACAGCGACCCGACCAAGCTCATCGAGATCGTCGGTATCGGCAAGCAGCTGCTGATGACCCGCGGCGCGCTGACGACCTTCTCGATCGCCAACGACGTGGCCAAGTACTTCGCCATCATCCCGGCGATGTTCCTGGGGCTCTACCCGCAGCTCCAGGCCCTCAACGTCATGCATCTCGCCTCGCCGCAGAGCGCGATCCTGTCGGCGATCATCTTCAACGCGCTGATCATCGTGGCGCTGATCCCGCTGGCGCTCCGCGGCGTCACCTACCGCGCCGTCGGCGCGGCCGCGCTGCTGCGCCGGAACCTGCTGATCTACGGCCTCGGCGGCGTCCTCGTGCCCTTCCTCGGCATCAAGGCGATCGACCTCGCCGTCAGCGCCCTCCACCTCGCCTGAACCGGCCGCCCGGAGACCTCCCATGCTCAGACAGCTTCGCCCCGCCCTGGTCCTTCTCACCGCGCTCACGGTGATCACCGGCCTCGCCTATCCCCTCGCCATGACGGGTCTCGCCGGCGTGATCTTCCCCGCCAAGGCTTCCGGCAGCCTGATCGAGCGCGACGGCCATATCGTCGGCTCCAGCCTCATCGGGCAGAACTTCGTCGGCGCCCGCTACTTCCACGGACGGCCCTCTGCGACCACCGCGGCCGACCCCGCGGACGCCTCCAAGACCGTGCCGGCACCCTACAACGCGGCGAATTCCTCGGGCTCGAACCTCGGGCCCACGAGCGCGGCGCTGGCCGAACGGGTCAAGGGCGACCTCGACGCCCTGAAGGCCGAGAACGCCGGGGCGCCGGTGCCGGTCGATCTCGTCACCACCAGCGGCTCCGGCCTCGACCCGGACATCTCGCCGGAGGCCGCCGACTTCCAGGTGCCCCGGGTGGCCAAGGCCCGCGGGATTCCGGAAG
Source organism: Methylobacterium sp. A49B (assembly GCF_053346215.1). NCBI lineage: Bacteria > Pseudomonadati > Pseudomonadota > Alphaproteobacteria > Hyphomicrobiales > Methylobacteriaceae > Methylobacterium > Methylobacterium sp. A49B. Next base: position 151,903 of record NZ_JBKFBO010000120.1, on the reverse strand, counting down.
AGACGCTGCGCGCGCTCGTGACCTCCCGCACCGAGGGGCGGACGCTGGGCCTCCTCGGGGAGCCGCGCGTCAATGTCCTGGCGCTGAACCTCGCACTGGACGATCTTGCACGCCGCTGAGGGTGCCGGACCCTGACCGCAGGAGACGATCGAGAAGCGGCAGCCGGAACAAGGAACAGGCTGCAGCAGGAGCCGCCCCGTCTTTGCGAGCGGAGCGAAGCAGTCCAGCGGTGCCACGTTCGTCGAGGTCGCGCTGCCCTGGGTTGCTTCGCTCCGCTCGCAAAGTCGCGCGGGGCCGAGACTTCCGCAGCGTTTTGCTAAGATGCCGATCATGCCTGAATCCGGCCGCGACCCGAACCGCCCCTCCCCCGACGCGCTCCTCGAAGCGGCGCGCCGCGAGGAGCGGACGCGCGGCCGGCTCAAGGTCTTCCTCGGCGCGGCGCCGGGGGTCGGCAAGACCTACGAGATGTTGACCATCGGGCGCGCCCGGCTGAACGCCGGAACCGACGTGGTGGTCGGGGTCGTCGAGACGCACGGGCGGGCCGAGACCGAAGCCCTGCTCGACGGCTTCGAGACGATCCCCCGCCGCGCGGTGCCGTACCATGGCACCGTCCTGCAGGAGATGGACCTCGACGCGCTGCTCGCCCGCCGCCCGGCCCTGGCGCTGGTCGACGAGCTCGCCCACACGAACGCGCCCGGCTCCCGCCATCCGAAACGCTACCAGGACGTCGAGGAGCTGCTCGATGCCGGCATCGACGTCCTGACGACCCTCAACATCCAGCATGTCGAGAGCCTGAACGACGTGGTCGCCGCGATCACCCGCATCCGGGTGCGCGAGACGGTGCCGGACGGTGTCCTCGACCGGGCCGACGACATCGAGGTCGTGGACCTCAACCCCGACGACCTGATCCAGCGGCTCAAGGACGGGAAGGTCTACGTCCCGACCAACGCCGAGCGCGCCCTGAAGCACTACTTCTCGCGCGGCAACCTGACGGCGCTCCGCGAGCTGGCGCTCCGTCGCACGGCCGATCGGGTCGACGACGAGCTGCTCGGCCACATGCGGGCCAACGCGATCCCCGGCCCCTGGGCTGCAGGTGAGCGCGTGCTCGTCTGCGTGAACGAGGACCCGCGCACGGCCGGCCTCGTCCGCTACACCAAGCGGCTCGCCGACCGCCTGCACGCCCCCTGGACGGCCCTCTCCATCGAAGGCGCCCGGGCGGCGTCCCTGAGCGAGGCGGAGCGCGACCGGATCGCCGAGGCGCTGCGGCTGGCCGACCGGCTGGGCGGCGACGCCGTCACGCTGCCGGGCGGCCGCCGGATCGCCGATGACGCGCTGGCCTATGCCCGCTCGGCCAACGTCAACCACATCGTGGTGGGCAAGGCGAACCGCTCCTGGCTGTTCGAGCTGCTCCACGGCTCGGTGGTCCACGACCTGCTGCGCGACAGCGGAAACATCAGCGTGCACGTGGTCCCGGGCGAGGCGGCGCCTGCGGAAAAGCAGCCGCGTCGCGTGATCACGATGGCGGCGCCACGCTCCGGGTTTCACCCGCGCGCCTATCTCGGCGCCCTGGCGGCGATCGCGGCCGGGCTCGGGAGCGCCATCCTGGCGCAGCCCTACGCCGGCGTGGAGAATGCCGACCTGTTCCTTCTAACCGCCGTCGTGGCGGTGGCGGTGCGCTGGGGGCTGGGACCGGCCCTGGTCTCAGTGGTGGCGGCCTCGCTCGCCTACAACTTCTTCTTCCTGCCGCCGGTCTACACCTTCACGATCGCCGACCCGACCAACGTCGCCGCCTTCCTGCTGTTCACGCTGGTGGCCGTGCTGGTCTCGAACCTCGCCTCCCGGGCCCGGCGGGTCGCTGTGGTCAGCCAGGGCCGCGCCCGCGCCACGGAGCGTCTGTTCGGCTTCTCCCGCAAGCTCGCCGCCTGCGGGACCCTCGACGACGTGCTCTGGGCCACGAGCGCGCAGGTGGCCGCGATGCTGAAGGTCCGCGTGGTGCTCCTGCTCCCCGAGGCCGGGATCGTCACGGTCATGGCCGGCTACCCTCCGGAGGACAGGCTCGACGAGGCCGACGTGGCGGCGGCCCAGTGGGCGTTCGACAACGAGCGGCCGGCCGGCCGCGGCGCCGACACGCTGCCGGGCGCCAAGCGCCTGTTCCTGCCGATGCGCACGGGACGCGGCACGATCGGCGTGATCGGCCTCGACGCGGACGGCACGGGCCCGATCCTGACTCCGGAGGGGCGGCGCCTGCTCGACGCCCTGGCCGACATGGGGGCGCTGGCCATCGAGCGGGTGCGGCTCGTCGAGGATCTCGACCGGGCCGAGCGCGCCGCCGAGACCGACCGGCTGCGCCAAGCGCTGCTCACCTCCATCAGCCACGATCTCCGGACGCCGCTGGCCTCGGTCCTGGGCGCGGCGAGCACGCTGCGCGACCTCGAAGCGGCCCTGGCGCCCGACGCGAAGGCGGAGCTTCTGGGCACCATCATCGGGGAGGCGGAGCGGCTCAACCGCTTCATCGCCAACCTCCTCGACATGACCCGCCTGGAGGCGGGCGCGGTCGCGCCGAATCTGTCGCCGCAGGACGTCGCCGAGACGGTCGATACGGCCCTGCGCCGGACCCAGAAGGTCCTCGCCGCGCACCGGGTTGCGGTCGAGGTCGCGCCGGACCTGCCGCCGCTCGCCCTCGATCCGGTCCTGTTCGAGCAGGTGCTGGTCAACCTGCTCGACAACGCGGCCAAATATGCGCCCGAAGGCTCGACCGTGACCGTACGGGCGGAGCGCGACGGCGCGCAGGTCCGCATCCGGGTGCTCGATGAGGGCGGCGGCCTGGCCGAGGCCGATCTCGAACGGATCTTCGACAAGTTCTACCGCGCCCAGAAGGGCGACCGGGTGCGGGCGGGCACGGGCCTCGGCCTCGCCATCTCCCGCGGATTCGTCGAGGCGATGGGCGGCACCATCACCGCCCGCAACCGCCGGGACCGCGGCGGGGCCTGCTTCACCATCGCCCTGCCGGTCCCGGGCCGGAGCGCCGCCAGGGACATCGCCGCCTGACACCGGTTCGTGCGGGCCGCCGACGGTCGCCCCGTCAGTGGGCGCCCCCTGTCTCCACGAGCTTGTACAGGAACACGACCGCGATCATCCAGACCACCGGCTTCACCTCCCGGGCGCGGCCCGTCAGCAGCTTCAGCACCGCGTAGATGATGAAGCCCAGGGAGACGCCGGTGGCGATGGAGTAGGTGAACGGCATGAGCAGCGCGGTGACGCATGCCGGGATCGCCTCGGTGAGGTCGTCCCAGTCGAGGGCCACCAGTTCGCGGAGCATCAGGCAGGCGACGTAGAACAGGGCCGGCGCCGTGGCGTAGGCCGGGACTGCGGCGGCCAGCGGCGCGAAGAACAGGCAGGCCACGAACAGCGCCGCCACGGTGACAGCGGTGAGGCCGGTGCGGCCGCCCTGCTCCACGCCGGAAGCACTCTCGAGATAGGCGGTGGTGCTCGACGTGCCGAGCAGCGAGCCCGCGAAGACCGCCGCGGAATCGGCCATCAGCGCCCGGTTGAGCCGGGGCAGCCGGTCGTCGGTGAGGAGCCCTGCGCGGCTCGCCACCCCCATCAGCGTGCCGGTCGCGTCGAACAGCTCGACCAAAAACAGCACCAGGATCACGTTCATCAGGCCGGCCGACAGAGCGCCCGAAACGTCGAGGGCGAGGAACGTCGGCGCCAGCGACGGCGGCAGGGCGACGACACCCTGGAAGGTGTTGCCCGCGAAGACGAAGCTCAGCGCGGTGACCGTCAGGATGCTGGTGAGCAGTGCGGCCCGGACCTTTCGGGCCGACAGGACCGCGACGATGAGGAAGCCGATCACCGCGAGCACGGTCTCCGGCTTGTGCAGGTCGCCCAGCGTGACGAAGGTGGCCGGGCTCGCCGCGACGACGCCGGCATTCTTCAGCGCGATGATCGCCAGGAACAGGCCGATGCCCACCGTGATGGCGATCCGCATCGAGCGCGGGATGCCGTCGACGATCAACGCGCGCAGACCGGTCAGCGTGCCGGCGAGGAAGCACAGGCCGGAGATGAACACCGCCCCCAGGGCGGCCTGCCACGTGAACCCCAGCCCCTGGACGATCACGTAGGTGAAGTAGGCGTTGAGCCCCATCCCGGGCGCCAGGGCGATCGGGTAGTTGGCGTAGAGCCCCATGATCAGCGAGCCGAGCGCCGCCACGAGGCAGGTCGCCACGAACACTGCGCCGCGGGGCATGCCGGCCTCCGCGAGGATGCTCGGGTTGACGAACACGATGTAGGCCATCGTCAGGAAGGTCGTCAGCCCGGCGAGGACCTCGGTGCGCGCGCTGGTGCCGTGCTCGGCGAGCCGGAAGGTGCGCTCCAGCAGGCCGGCCCGGCGCGACGCCGGGGTCGCAGGGTCGCGCGTTCCGTCCGTCACGGGACCGCGCCCTGCCCGGCGGCGACGGCTTTGTAGATCCGGTCCGGGGCGAAGGGCGTGGCGGTGAGCCGGGCGCCGGTGGCGTCGCGGATCGCGTTGCCGAGGGCGGCCGCGACGGGGTTGAAGGGCGATTCGCTCATGGATTTCGCGCCGAGCGGCCCGACGCTGTCGTAGGTGTCCGCGAAGAAGACATCCGTGTCCGGCACGTCGGCGCAGGCCGGGATGTGGTAGTCGCGGAAGGCCTGCGTGACGACCTGCCCGTCCGGACCGATGCGGAGATCCTCGTAGAGCGCGGCGCCGATCGCCTGCGCCACTCCGCCCTCGACCTGGCCGCGGCACTGCATCGGGTTGATCACCCGCCCGGCATCGGCGGCGTGGATGCTCTTGAGGATGCGGACAACGCCGCTCACCGGATGCACGGCCACCCGGAACGCCTGGACATTGAAGGCCACCGAGCGCGGAGAACCGTCGGACCGGCCGGAGGCGTCCAGGGGACCGAGGGCGGCGAGCGGAACCGGGCCATTCGGCGTCTCGACGGCGGATTCGACCACGCGGCAGGCCTCGGGCGTCGTGCCCGCCATTTCCGATGCCCGCGCCCGCAATCGGTCCGCCAGCGCCTCGGCCGCGCGCAGCGTCGCGAGGCCCGCGACGACGATGCCGGTGCTGCCGTAGGCGCCCGTATCGTGGCCGACCGCGTCGGTATCCGCACCGGCGATCCGCACGCGTTCGGGGGCGATCTTGAGTACGGAGGCCGCGATCTGGCGGTGCACCGTGCTGGTGCCGTTGCCGAACTCGGCGGTGCCCACGTGGAGGGTGAAGCCTCCGTCCGCATCGAGGCTCGCCCGCGCCTCCGCGTGGTGGCCGCGCGGCGGGATCGTGTCGATCATCGCCATGGCCATGCCGGTGCCGGCGCGCCAGCCGGGCTCGGGGTCCGGGCCAGGGTCGGCCCGGAGCCTCTCCTCCACCAGGGTCAGGCACTGGTCGAGCCCGTAGCTTCCGAACGTCACGTCGTGCGGGGCCAGGCTGTGCGCGACCAGCGGGTCGCCCGGCTTGACGGCGTTGATCCGGCGCAGGGCGAAGGGATCGAGCCCGAGCCCGCGCGCGACCTCGTCGAGGGCCGATTCCAGCGCGAAGATCGTCTGGCTCAGGCCGTAACCCCGGAAGGCACCGGCCGGGAGTGTGTTGGTGTAGACCGCGCGGCCCGAGACCCGCTTGTTGGGGCAGACATAGGCGGCGAGCACCTCGTTGCAGCCGTGATGGAGCACGCCGCCGGCGTGGTTGCCGTAGGCGCCCGTATCGGACAGGACGTCCAGGCTGAGTGCCGTCAACGTCCCGTCACGGCGGGCGCCGACCTTCACGCCGACTTGCATCGGGTGGCGCGTCGGCGTCGCGGTGAACTGCTCCTGCCGGGTCAATTCCCAGCGCACCGGGCGGCCGGTTCGAAGCACCGCCAGGGCCACGAGATCCTCGGTGAGCATCTCCTGCTTGCCGCCGAAGCCCCCGCCGATCCGGCCGCAGACGACCCGCACCGCATCGCGCTCCAGACCGAACAGGTCGCACAGGGCATCCCGGGTCAAGAACGGGACCTGGCTGCTCGTGCGCAGGGTCAGGCGCCCGTCGGGATCGCGCCAGCCGACGCAGCCATGCGTTTCGAGGGCCGCGTGCTGGACGCGCTGCGACGCGAAGGTCTGCGCGTACACGAAGTCGGCCTCGGCGAAGCCGGCTTCCACGTCGCCGACCTCGCCCTGCACTTCGGCGGCGAGGTTCGGATGGGTCGCGCCAGGTGGCACCTCCTCTCCCGAGCGGTCGAGGGGATCGTGCACGCGGGGCGCGTCGGGCAGGAGCGCTCGTGCGGGATCGAGGAGAGCCGGACGAAGCTCGTAGGTCACGCGCAGGGCCCGGCAGCCCGCCTCCGCGGCCGCTTCGGTCTCCGCCACGACCGCGGCGACCCGCTGCCCAGCGAAGCGCAGGACCGGATCCAGGACTCGGGTGTCGGCCGCGTCGTCGCGGGGATCCTGATGGCGGGCGGTGGAGAACCGGCGCTCCGGCGCGTCCGCGTGGGTGAGCACCGCGACGACTCCGGGGATCGCCCGGGCCGCCGCCGTGTCGATCGCCGCGACCCGGGCATGGGCGTGGGGCGAGCGCAGAACCTTGAGATGCAAGGCCTCCCCGAAGGCGGCATCGAAAGTGAACCGGGCTCGCCCGGACACCACCGCGGGGGCTGCCGGTGCCGGCAGGTTCTGCCCCACCGGGTCGCCCGAGCCGCGCCACCGATCCGGTGCCGCGATGCCGGCGATCGCGTCCCGGACGGCGCGATAGCCGGTGCAGCGGCAGAGGTTGCCCTTCAGGGCGGTGCCGAGATCCCGCCTCTGGCCCTGATCGAGGGCGGCGGCCGTCATGAGCATGCCGGCCGTGCAGAAGCCGCACTGGAAGCCCTGCGCGGCCAGGAAGGCGGCCTGCACCGGGTGGAGTGACGAAGGCTCGGCATCTCCGGCGTGACACGGGCCGGCGAGGCCCTCGACGGTAGTCACGCTCCGTCCCTCGGCGCGGAAGGCCGGGATCAGGCAGCTGTGCACCGGTTCGCCGTCGAGATGGACCGTGCAGGCGCCGCAATCGCCCGCGTCGCAGCCCTTCTTCACGCCGAACCAGCCGGCTTCGCGCAGGTACGTCCGCAGGCACTGCCCGGCGCGGGGCACGCCGTCGTGGTCATGGCCGTTGATCGTGAGCCTCATGAGCCTGCCCCCTCGGACGGCGCATCCTGCAACGCGTCGCGGATCTCCCCGGCGAGGTGTCGGGTCACGTGGCGACGCCAATCGGGCTGACCATGAACATCATCGTAGTAAAGGGCGTCCGGGATGGCGTCGTCGATGACTTCCACGAGCGCCGCGCGCTCCGGCAGTCCCGCGAAGGCGAGCTTCAGCGGGCGCCGCACCGAGGCCGTCACGGTGAGCGCGAAGGCGCCGTCCGCGTCCCGGGTCCCGATCAGGAGCGCGCACGAGCGACCGTTCGGGCTGAGGCTGATCCGCCGGAACGCGGTCCGGCGCGCGAGGGCTGCCGCCGGGATCGACACGCTCCGCAGGATCTCTCCGGGCTGCAGCGCCGTGCGCCGCGGCCCGAGGACGAACGCCGTGGTGGCCAAGCCCCGCTCGCCGCCATCCGGGGACCAGACCGTGCAGGTTGCGTCCAGGGCTGTGGCGAGGGCGATCAGCGGCCCGGCCGGAAGGGCGAGGCAGAGATTGCCGCCCACGGTCGCGGTGTTCCAGATCTTGAAGGATCCGAGCAAACCCCGGCAGCACTGTCCCACCAGTGGCGCGGCGATCCAGGCCGGCGGGAGTTCCAGCCGGTCGAGCTGTGCGATCGTGCAGGTCGCCGCGAGGGTCAGGCCGTCCGCGTCGATCGTGTGCGGGGGCCAGCCGAGGCTCGCGAGATCCAGGAGGCGCCGCGTCGCCGGCTGGGGCTCGGAGAAGAGCCATGTCCCGCCCGCGAGGCAGGCATCCCCCTCCTGCCAAGGCGGCAACTCGCCCCGGCTGCGCGGACGGATGACGGTCTCGACGGTGTTGAGATCCATGGCCCCCCTCACCGGCCCGGAATCGGCCCGTCTCGGCCGCGCACTATGCTTGTCGGCGGGTGGCCGCGGTCAAGCCTCGACTTGGCCTGACCGGCTTGTCCCGACAGGGCTGTCCCGACAGGACTGTCCCGAGCGGCCTTGGAACCGCGGCCGCTCACGACCTAAGCTCAGCCGCCGCGCCGTCGGTGGCGCCCATCGGAGACCTCCATGCGTCTGACCGCATCGCGCTACGGCAAGGAACGCGTCCGGATCATGCGCCTGACCCGCGACGGCGATCACCATGTCCCCCGCGAGCTGACGCTCACCGTGATGATGACCGGCGGCTTCGACGCGGCCTGGACCGCGGGCGACAACCGGGCGTGCATCGCCACCGACAGCGTGAAGAACATCGTCAACGTCACCGCGGCCCGGAACGTCGCGGCCGACGCGGAAGGTTTCGCGGCCGCCGTGGCGCAGGTGCTGCTCGAGACCTATCCGCAGGTCCAGACCGTCACCATCGAGGCCGAGGAGACGCGCTGGCTGCGCCACGGCGTCGACGGCGCGCCGCACGGGCATACCTTCACGCGCGACGGCAACGGCTTCGGGTTCGTGGCGCTCTCCGCCAGTCGCGCCGGCTCGACCGTGCGCTCGGGGCTGCGTGGCTACACCTTGATGAAGACCACGCGGTCGGGATGGGCGGATTTCGTCGATGATGGCTACCGCACGCTGCCAGACACCCACGACCGCATCGCGGCGACCAGCATGGATGCCACGTGGACTTGGTCGCGGCCGCCGTCCGACTACGCGGTCGCCAACGCTCGCATCCTGGAAAGTCTGCTGTCGACGTTTGCCACCACCTACAGCCGCAGCGTTCAGGACAGCATGTACAGGATGGGCATATCGGTGCTCGACACGATCTCCGAACTGGCGGAGATCTCGTTCGTGATGCCGAACAAGCATTATCTGCCCTTGGACCTGCGGGCCTTCGGGCTCGATAACCCCGGCACCGTCTTCCTGCCGACCGACGAGCCCTGCGGTCTGATCGAGGCCACGATCCGCCGGGATCTTGAGACAGGGACCGCTCTGTCAGGATGAGGACAGATCGCCTCAGCTTTTCGCCGGACCACAACTCACGGTGAGCAGAATCCCGTAACTTACGCTAAGTTGCTGCAATCTCCGGGTGAGTTTCCGCCCTTTGCCTCAGCCTTGTTCGCGGAGTTTTGACCGGTTGCCCGAGATGAGGGCGACTGTTTTAACCGATGTTCAAGGCCGAGCGGCTATCTCTGGTCTCAAGTTTTTCGGCCATATACGCTGAACCAGAAACTGATCTATGTCGTGATCGGCAAGAAGCCGAAGATCTGACGAGATCTCAAAAGCCTGCCGCTGTGTTAGGCCGGGCGCTAAAATATTGGAGGACGCCGTGTTTTCGCGCCTGAAGAATCGCAAGGACCAGCACGCCAAGCTGGCGGCATTGAGCCGTTCTCTCGCTACGATTGAGTTCGCTCTGGACGGCACAATTCTGGAAGCGAACAGCAACTTCCTGGCCGCGATGGGCTACACGCTGGACGAGATCCGCGGCCGTCATCACACTCTCTTCGTAAACCCGGCCGATCGGGAGAGCGAGGCGTACCGGCGCTTCTGGGAGCAGCTCCGGCACGGCGAGTTCCAGACGGCCGAATACAGGCGCATCGCCAAGGGTGGGAGGGAAGTCTGGATCCAGGCCACCTACAACCCGGTTCTCGACGGGGCGGGCAGACCGGTCAAGATCGTCAAGTTCGCCACCGACATCACGGCGCACAAGCTGCGCTCGCTCGATCTCGAAGGGCAGATCACCGCGCTGCACCGCTCGCAGGCGGTGATCGCCTTCGCGCTCGATGGGACGGTCCTGAGTGCCAATGCGAATTTCCTCGGTGCGGTCGGGTACCGCCTCGACGAGATCGTCGGCCGCCATCACAGTTTGTTCGTCAGCGAAGCCGAACGGACGAGCGAGCCCTATCGTGCGTTCTGGGCCGCACTCGCGCGCGGCGAGTACCAGTCCGGCGAGTACAGGCGCACCGGCAAGGGCGGTCGAGAAGTCTGGATCCAGGCCACCTACAATCCGATCACCGACGCCGACGGCCGCCCGATACGGGTCGTGAAGTTCGCCACCGACATCACCGCTCAGGTCGCCGAGCGGCAGCGTCGGGCCGAGACGCAACGGACCATCGGCAACGACCTCGACGCCATCGGTGACGCCGTCGCGGACGTGACGCGCCAGACCGGTCAGGCCGCCGAGACGGTGGGGCGGGTCTCGAACGAGATCCAGTCCGTCGCTTCCGGCGCTGAGCAGCTGTCGTACTCCGTCAGTGAGATCAGCCAGCAGGTGAGCCACGCGGCGGGGATCGCCGGTCAGGCCGTCGAACAGGCGCAGCGCACGGGGTGCATCGTCGCCGGCCTCAGCGAGCAGGCGACGCAGATTGGCGACGTGGTCGGGCTGATCTCCGGTATCGCGGCCCAGACGAACCTGCTGGCGCTGAACGCCACGATCGAGGCCGCCCGCGCCGGCGAGGCGGGACGCGGCTTCGCGGTGGTCGCCAGCGAGGTCAAGACTCTGGCTGAGCAGACGGGTCGGGCGACGGACCAGATCCGCGGGCAGATCGCGGCGACCCAGACGGCGACCCGGGAGGCGGTCGAGGCGATCGGCGCCATTCAGGGGACGATCGGCACGTTGAACGCGGTGTCGTCCACCATCGCGGCGGCCGTGGAGGAGCAGTCGGCGGTGACCCGCGAGATGTCCGGCAGCATGCAGGCGGCGTCCCAGGGCGTCACCGCGATCTCGGCCGGCATGGAGACCATCGCGCAGGCAAGCCTGCGGGTCGACTGCGCGACGCGGCAGGTGCGCGAAGCCTCTCGCGCCCTGGCGTAGCGCCGCAGCTCAGGCGCCGTCACCGTTCTCGTCGGCGCCGCTCTCCTCGACCACGCGCCCCACGCGCGGCGTCAGCGGGAAGCGGCAGGTGCAGCGGAGGCCGTCGGGCTCGAAGGCCAGGGCCACCCGGGCGCCGAGTTCGTAGCTCAGCATCTCCTTGAGGACCTGCATGCCGAAACCGCGCCGTGTCGGAGGCACGACACCCGCGCCGCCCGTCTCCTTCCAGGTCAGCGTCAGATCGCCCGCCCCGTGGCCGGCGTCGGTGTCGACGGACCAGCCCACGGCGACGTCACCCGCGGCGAGTCCCAAAACCCCATGCTCGATGGCGTTGCTCGACAGTTCGTGGATCGCGAGAGCTACAAGCTGCGCCGCCTTCGGCCGGAGGCGGACCGGCGGCCCGGACAGCTCCGCCTGCTCGCCCTCGCGGATGAGATGGATCATCAATTCGTCCGAGATGAGGGTGTGCAGGTTGACCTCGCCGAAGGTGTCGGCCGTCACCCGAACCCGCGTGATGGCGTCGAGCCGGCCCTCAAGGTGCGTCGCGTAGCTGTCGACGGTGTCGGCGGTCTCGGCCGAGAGGCGCAGCACCGCCCGGAGCATCGCCATGGTGTCGCGCAACCCGTGGCGAAGCCCGTCGGGCGCGCCGGCCTCGTCCAGAAGACGACGCAGGCGCGTATTGTCCGCCTCGAGCTGCACGAGGCGAACCTCGATCTCTTGAGACTCTGCCATGCCGGGCTTCTCCGCGCGAAGCGTTTTCAGGTTGTGTGCGGCTCGGAAGTCGGGTGTTTCCGTGCGGAAGCATCACGTGTCGAAAAATCTCGGTCAACTGCGCGATCCCGCCCCGTTGCGCGCGCGTTCCGGAGGCCCGCGGTCGCACAGCAGCCGCTCCGCCCGCAGGGGATCGCTCGCGTGGCCGGGAACCCGGTTCACGCTGAAGCGGGCATGACGCGCCTCCGCGGTCGAGGACGGGTGCTCGGGTCGCGGTCCCCTTCCGGCAAACCTGGGAAATGGAGTTTCGTTCGCAGGCAGACACAGGCTCTGCTCCCGCGCCCTGAACTGATCCAACCCGCAATCACGCGTGGACATCATGTGATGACAGCGTTAAAATTTTTAGCTTGGCGTGATACTGATTTATTGTGACAACAAACGCCATTTAAATCTGTCGATAGTCGGCTATATTTATAGAAATCGAGTACATACGTTTCGATTGTTTGCCTTAGAAGCGCAGAAATTAGCTTTGCCTTCGTCCAATCGAGAGAGTAAAACGCTGAACGAAGTAATATTATCGCTCTTCAGACCGTTTGGCGACGTCGAATTCAAATGAATTATTCCGGACAAACCGTCTGTCTCTCGATGATTGTCAAGAACGAGGCACACGTTATTCGTCGATGCCTCGATTCGGTTCGGCCAGTCATTGATCATTGGGTGATCGTCGACACGGGATCAACCGACGGGACCGAAGATGTGATCCGCGCGGCGATGTCGGACGTGCCGGGGGACGTCCTGAGTCGACCCTGGGTCGATTTCGCGACCAATCGCAGCGAGGCGCTGGTGCTGGCGCGCCCGCACGCCGACTATACGTTGATCATCGACGCGGATGACGAATTGATCATCCCGCCGGATTTCGCGATGCCGCAGCTCGATATGCCCGGCTACGCGGTCACCATCTTGGATAGTTTTACGAAGTATACACGCCTGCAACTGGTCAGTAACGCGTTCAACTGGCAATACCGCGGCGTCCTTCACGAATTCCTCACGTGCGACGAGGCTGGCCCCCTTCCGGTGCTGCCGCTTGCCATGCGTCGAGGAGAGGACGGCGCGCGCCATCTTGATCGCGGCACTTACCGGCGCGATGTCGATGTCCTTGAGAAAGCGCTGGCGACCGAGCAGGACCCGTTCTTGATCACCCGCTACACGTTCTACCTCGCACAAAGTTATCGCGATATCGGCGATCGCCGAAAGGCGCTCGAATATTACCTGAAGCGGGCCGAACTCGGTTTTTGGCACGAGGAGATTTACATAAGTCTCCTCAGCGCCGCCTATCTGATGGACAGCCTGAACGAGCCTGCCAGCGCGGTCCTCGACGTGTATGATCGGGCCATAGCAATCTGTCCCGAGCGGGCGGAGGCCCGGCACGGGGCCAGCCGTTACTGCAGAGAACATCGCGACTACGTGAAAGGCCTTTACTATGCCGAGGCTGGTCTTCCGCCGCGTATGCCGCGTGATGCTCTATTTCTGCAGCCGTGGATCTATAACTATGGCTTGCTGGACGAATATTCCGTCAACGCCTTCTGTACTGGTCAGTATCGGGCGTGCATGAACGCGTGTCTGACGATCCTGGGCCATCCGGAGACTCCCGCGGAGCATCGTCCGCGCATTTCCAGGCTTGCCGAGGAAGCGCTCGGCAAGATGGTGGATCCCGTCTGGGGTGCCGATCAGTCGTCGTACAACGTGGAGTTTGCGCCCACCTGGCGACTTTAGAGACGCGCGGGAGAATCACGGCGACCGTATCCGCTCCCAGCGGTGGCGTGATCGATCCTCGCCGATCACGCCCATTGCCGAAGCTTCGGCCCGAAGGGACCTTCAGCAGCACTCGCCCTGAATGCGCAGCGGGATCGCTGGCGGCTGCACCAAGGGCATTCAGCCGGACAGGACTCGCCAGCCCTCCTCCCGCCGGAAGCACGCGCTGAACAACCAACAAGCGTAGCGCTAGGGCAGTCGCCGGCTCTGCCCAGGGGCGGGCGCATACCGCTGGCGCCGGGTCAGAGTCGGAGCTGTGCCCCTCCGCGACTTACCGGCGCCTCGGCTCTCGCCTACCCGTGCCGCAGGTGATGTGCGGGAGGCGTCTGCGTGGGCGAACGTGCGGTACGGAAGGCGGAACGGCTGAAGCGGCTCTGGCCCGGATGGACCAAGGCGGCGCTGCCTCCGGCGCCGCGGATACCGAGGGAGGCCGATCGGGAAGAGATGCTTCCATCACGCGGCCTGACAGCATCCGAATTGATCGCCATGGCCCGTCAGGCTCGAGCCGTGGCGCACGAGCGGGATCCGGCAAACGCCGCCGACGTTTCCTGAGGTCTGCGCTGCTCGATCGGGAGGTCTGACGTGGGACTGCTCGCGTTCATCGTGTTCGTATGCCCGTGGATGGGGATCGCCGGCTTGTTGTGGATGAAGGAGCGGCAGACGCGGCCGCTCTGACGCTGGTCGCGCCGGCGGACCGGGGCTTAGGCCCGGCATCGTTTCTGCGCGTGTTGATACGCGCCGCTCCGTGAACGAACGGACGGCGGCGAGACCTGCGGGCGCCTGACCGATCCGCGCGGGTGCCTCCGGCCTGCGTTTTGGTGGGATCTCTGCCGAACAGGGAGCATCCGTTGGAGATGCCCCCTCCGCACAGGCTCGTCCCGCTCCGGATGATCCGCAGCGGTCGCGTCGAGCACCAGCTGCGCCGACGACACAAGTGATGCACTCACAGATTCGCCGGTGAAAAGCTTTCTTGACGAAGGATATGTTCGAAGATCTCAGATTGAATTCATATCCAAGCGATATTTTATAATACGACTGTTGTATTCGTCTAAAACTTGATTCCATCTTTCGAACGCAATAGGCGAATGCGACAGAATGTTTGGAATTAAGTTTTATGCTGTCCGCAATGAACGATTTTCCGCGGAGATCTTTTGTTATATATCACATATTGATGGTATCTTTGATTTTGTTACTGACGTGTCTTTCAATAAGAATTGGCACATATCCATTCTTCGGGACTGATAAGATCCGAAAGGTGCCTGGCTCGATTGCCGAAGAAATTCGGGTGCTGACGACGCTAGGCGCTTTGAAACAATTTACTTATGAGCTGCGCGCGATCGACTTGCTCACGCATCACGCCTCTCCGGAAGCAGCGCGGCGGCGGCATCGAAACCAAGCCATCGCGATCGGTCAGGCGTTCGAGGCTGCCTGGATCTCCTACGCGCGGACGGTCGTCGATCCGGAGGAGCGCCGACTCGCGGAACGGCTCTGGGAGACATGGCAGCATGTCCTGGCGGTGAGCGCTGAAGCGGCAGCCCTGGACCGGGCCGGTGAATGGGACTTGGCTGAAACGGTCCTTGTGACGCCGTCACAGGACGATGCGAAGGCGCTCGCGCAAGCGGTCGACGCCGTGCTGGCCCATCGGCAGGCCAGAACCCTGACGCAGGCCGCCGGTGTCGATGCCGCAGCCGACACGGTTCCGATGGAGCACGTCGCAGCCGCAGCCTTCGCGGGTGCGCTGGCGCTCGCGACCGTCTGGTTCAGCCTCCACCATGTCCCGGCGGTTTTCCACGCGCGGAAACGCGTCCCGCACCGGCAGGCCGAAGCCGCGCCCGGCACTCCGGTTGCGGCGGCGGAGAGTGGCGATGCGCCGGCATGCTCGGCGACCGCGCTGCGAGCCTCCGATCCCCTTTCGGTCGCCGGCCGCGTGCCCGAGCAGGAGCCCTCGGAGGTCCGCGCCGCCGCCGAGCACGAGCGGCACTCCCCGCCACGCGCGCCGGAGGCGGATTTCACGTCGGCAATGGGCGGCGTCGTGGCTTCGGTGACGGCGCGGGTCGGCGAATTGCGCGGACGGGCGGATCTCCTGAGCCGGATCGCCGCGGCGCGCGCGGATCGCTCGACCGAGGTAGCGGCGATGGTGGAGGAGGCGCAATCCCAGATCCGCGTGGCTTCTGCCCTCGCCAGAGGGTTCGGCACGTCGATGGACGAGGTCGGCCGCCAAGCCGGATCGACGACCGCACTGGCGAGCGGCGCCACCAATGACGCGGAACGGACGACGGCCCTCGTCCGCGCTTTGACCGGTGCGGCCGATCGGATCGGCGACGTGGTCCGGATCATCGCGAAGATCGCCGCTCAGACCAATCTTCTGGCCCTCAACGCCGCGATCGAGGCGGCCCGCGCCGGTGAGGCTGGCCGGGGCTTCGCGGTGGTCGCGGCCGAGGTGAAGGCGCTGGCCGGTCAGACCAGGCAGGCAACGCAGGATATCGGGCGGCACGTGACGGTGATCCAAGGCGCCACGACGGATGCGGTGGCGGCGATCGCTTCCGTTACCACCCGGATCGAGGACATTAGCCGGGCCGTCTCGACGATCGCCGCTGGTCTCGACGGGCAAGGTACGGCGGCGCGGGAAATCGTCCAAACCCTCGAGCAGGCCGCCCGGAATGCCGGCTCGGTGAGCGCACGCATCGCCGACGATGCCGGCGCGGCCGAGCAGTTCGATGCGACCGTGAACGCCCTCCGCGGTGCGGCAAGTGCCCTCGCGGGCGACGCCGATCGGCTGAGCGCGGAATCGGCGCGCATCCTCCAGAGTGTTCAGGCCGCGTGAGAGGCGCCGTGTTGTACGATCAGGCAGGGATGGGCCGGATAGGACAGGACCGCTGCGAGGGGCCCCGGGCGATGGTCGCGCTGATGGTTGCCCTGCTCAGCCTGGCCTGCGGGATGATGCCGGCGCTCTCCGCCACCATCGGTATCGCCATGCCCCCGCCTGCAGCCGCCACGCGGACCTTGCTGGAGGGTATCGCCGAGCAGGCGAAAGCGCACGATGTGGCCGTGGCGTATGCTCACGCGCCGGACGGCGCCGGCGCGCAGCAGGTCGCGCAGGTTCGGCAATTGATCGCCGCGAAGGTCGACGCGCTGCTGATCACGCCGGTGGAGACCTCGGTGCGTCCCACCCTCACCCGCCTCGCGCGGGAGGCCGACATCCCGCTGGTGTTCCTGGACGACGGCCCGCCGGACCCGTGGCCCTTAGGACGGATCGCTTCCGTGCGGCCGCACGATCTCGTCGCCGGGCGTCTTCAGATGCGCAAGCTGGCCCAGATGCTGAACGGGACGGGACGGCTCGCCCTCATCGCGGGCAATCCCGCGCATGCGGGCGCGGCGCTGCGCATGCAGGGGATCAAGGACGTGCTGGCCGGATTCGCAGGCCTCCGGCTGGTCGCCGAAGGCGCGGCCGACGGGGATCGCGGCAAGGCCCGTACCCTCGTCGCCGGATGGCTCGCTGGCAACATCGGGATCGACGCCATCGCGACCGCCAACGACGCGATGGCGCTCGGTGCCGCCGACGCCGTGGAGGCTGCGGGTATACCCCCCGGCCACATCCTCATCGGCGGCGTCGACGCGTCCGCGGACGGCCTCACCGCCATGCAGCGCAAGCGCCTCGCCGTGACGGTCTACCAGGACGCGGCCCCTCAGGGCCGGCGCGCGGTCGACATCGCCCTGGCGATGATGCGGCACGAACCAGTCCGGCTCATCGACTGGATGCCGGTCGAACTGATCACCGACCGCATGTCGACCACCCACTTCGCCAAGTAGCCGTCCTGATCCGCCGAAGGGGCAGCGCGCGCGGTCACCCCGCCGGCAAGCCGGCTGACGGGGACCGCTGTGGGCTGCAGCGGTCTCGCTCAGCGCATCACGAACGGGTTCTCCGGCGCGTCGCGGCTGGTCGAGATCCAGACGCTCTTGGTCTCCAGGAATTCGCGGATCGACTCGATGCCGCTCTCGCGGCCGATTCCGGAACGCTTCATGCCGCCGAACGGCATCATGTAGCTTACGGCCCGATAGGTGTTCACCCAGACGGTGCCGGCCCGCAATCCTTTCGACATCCGCATCGCGCGACCGATATCCTGTGTCCAGACGCCGGCCGCGAGGCCGTAGATGACGTCGTTGCCGATCCGCAGCGCCTCCGCCTCGTCCTCGAAGCCGATGATCGACAGGACCGGGCCGAACACCTCCTCCTGGGCGATGCGCATGTCGTTGGTCACGCCAGTGAAGATCGTCGGCTCCACGAACTGGCCGCCGATCACGCCCGGACCGGAGGCCGGGTTGCCGCCGAAGACGCAGCGCGCCCCCTCGCTCTTGGCGAGCGCGATATAGTCGAGCACCTTGGTGTATTGGGGCGGCGTGGTGATCGGCCCGATATTGGTATCGGCCTGCATCGGGTCGCCCAGCTTGGCGGTACGGGCGAGATCCACCAACCGCTCGACGAACGCCTCGCGGATGCTGTTCTGCACCAGCAGCCGCGATCCGGCGATGCAGGTCTGGCCCGTGGCGGCGAAGATGCCGGAGATCGCGCCCGCCGCGGCCGCCTTCAGGTCGGCGTCGGCGAAGACGATGTTGGGCGACTTGCCGCCGAGTTCCAGCGACACGCGCTTGATCTGGCGCGCGGCCGCCTCGTAGACCTTCGCCCCCGTGACGTCAGAGCCCGTGAAGGTGATCTTGGCCACGTCCGGATGCTCCACGATGGCCGTGCCGGCCTCCCCGCCGTAGCCGGTGACGACGTTGAACATCCCGTCCGGCAGGCCGGCCTCCTTGGTCAGCCGGGCAAATTCGAGGGTGCTGGCGGAGGCGAATTCGGAGGGTTTCACGACGACCGCGCAGCCGGCCGCCAGAGCCGGCGCGCACTTCCAGGCCACGAACAGCAGCGGCGAGTTCCAGGCGGTCAGCGCCCCGACGACGCCCACCGGCTCGTGCCGGGTGAACGCGAAGGTCTCGGGCTTGTCGATCGGCACCTGGGCGCCCTCGACCTTGTCGGCGAGGCCCGCGTAGTACCACCACCATTCCGGCTGATAGCGGGTCTGGCCGTACATCTCGGCGAAGAGCTTGCCGTTGTCGCGCACCTCGACCTCGGCCAGCGCCTTGGCCTCGCGCTCCACGAGATCGCCGATCCGGCGGAGCACCTTTCCGCGCGCGGAGGCCGTCATGGTGGCCCAGGGGCCCTCCCACATCGCGCGCTTGGCGGCGGCCACGGCCCGGTCGACATCGCCGCGGGAGGCCCGGGGGATCCGGGCCCAGGGCTCGCCGCGGTAGGGATCGATCGACTCGAACCACGCGCCCTCGACCGGGTCGACGTGCTGGCCATCGATGTAGAGCTGATAGGTCTTCACGGCGCGCATCTCCGAGACGGGATGCGCGCCATATGGACCGGGACCTGGGCGGCGGCGAGCCCGACCGCCTCAGGCGTTGGCGCTGAGGCGGCGGATGTCGGCGTCGACCATCTCGGTGATCAGCGCCTCCAGGCTCGTCCCCGCTTCCCAGCCGAAGGTCGCCTTCGCCTTGGCGGGGTTGCCCAACAGCACCTCGACCTCGGCCGGACGGAACAGGGCCGGGTCGATGACGAGGTGGTCGTCGATGTTCAAACCGACATGCTTGAACGCGATCGCGCACATGTCCCGTACGGTGGTGGTGCGGCCGGTGGCGATCACGTAGTCGTCGGGCCGGTCCTGCTGCAGCATCAGCCACATCGCCTGCACGTAGTCGCGGGCGTGGCCCCAGTCGCGCTTGGCGTCGATGTTGCCCAGCCGCAGCTCCTTCTGCTTGCCGAGCTTGATCCGCGCCACCGCGTCCGTGACCTTGCGGGTGACGAACTCGACGCCCCGCAGCGGACTCTCGTGGTTGAACAGGATGCCGTTCGAGGCGTGCAGGTTGAAGCTCTCGCGGTAGTTGATCGTCATCCAGTGGGCGTAGAGCTTGGCCACGCCATAGGGCGAGCGCGGGTAGAACGGCGTCGACTCGCTCTGGCGCTCCTCCTGGATCAGGCCGAACATCTCCGAGGTCGAGGCCTGATAATAACGCGCGCTGGGCGCCACCGAGCGCAGGCATTCGAGCATGTGTACGGCGCCGAGGCCCGTGACCTGCCCGGTGAGCAGCGGCTGCTGCCAGGATGAGGTCACGAACGACTGGGCGGCGAGGTTGTAGATCTCGTCGGGCTTGGCGGCCTGGACGATGCGCATCAGCGCCGACAGGTCGAGCAGGTTGCCGTCGACCAGCTCGACCTCGTCGAGGATGCCGAGCCACTTCAACCGGTGGTCGAAGACGCCGGCATGGCTGGAGCGGCGCACGATTCCGGTGACCGCGTAGCCCTTCTCCAGCAGCAGCTGCGCCAGATACGCGCCGTCCTGGCCCGTCACCCCGGTGATCAGCGCTCGCTTGGCCGTCATGTATCCGTCCTGTTCCGATTGTGCCCGGCTGCTACGACCGTGACGGCATCTCCGTCAAGGCAAGGCCACGACATCGGTCCTTTCCGCTGCGGTGTGAAGTCCGGTCGGGTTATCAACCTGGGGCTGAGCTCTGCGTGGGCGCATCGGACGTCCCGGCGCGTCGGCCGGTCGGCTCACCGCTTGCCGAGCCAGTCGATGACGCCCGCGAGCGACCGGAACTCATCCAGCGCGTGAATCCGGGCATCCGGCATAATGGTCCGGGCCATGGTCGCGAGCGCGTGGCCGGGACCCAGTTCCAGAACGCGGTCGGCACCGTATTCGCGGCAGGCATCCAGGCAGGCGGCCCAGTCGATCGGCCGCGAGATCTGCAGGGCGAGCTTCTCGAGACCCTCGGGGACCCGGAACACGGTCGCGCCGTCGAGACCGCTGACCAGGCGGGGAGACGCGGGTGCCGGTCGCCGCAGCGTCGCCTGCGCGAGCGCGTCCCGGAACGCCGCCGTGGCGGCTGCGAGGAGCGGCGTATGGGAGGGCGTGTGGACCGGCAGGACCACGGCTCGCTGCGCTCCCGACCCGCTCGCCTCGACGCACAGGGCATCGAGGGCGTCGCGCGGCCCGCCGACGACGCCGCTGTCGGCCGCATTGCGGATCGCGAGGTGGCAGCCGTGCCGCGCGGCGAGATTCGCCAGTGTGTCCAGTGCCAGCCCGCGGATTCCCGCCAGCCCGAATCCGGCCGCGGAGGCGGCATCCATGGCCTCCGCGCGCCGCGCGGCGAGGGCCAGGACGTCCGCCGGATCGAGCCGTCCGGCGACGCCCCAGGCCGCGAGGTCGCCGACGCTGTAGCCGGCCACGATGGCGCGATCCGGCTGCGCCGGGCCGAGGGTGCGCCACGCGGCGAGCGCGGCGGTGCAGCACAGGATCTGGCCCGCGCGATTGGCGTGCAGGCGGTCGTCGCCGGCCCGCGCGAGGTCGCGGGGATCGGTGCCGTCGAGATGGATCTTGGCGGCCGCGAAGATCGGCTGCGCCGCCGGATCGTCGGCCGTGAGATCGAACATCCCCGGGTGCTGGCCGCCCTGGCCGGAGAGGAGCAGGGCGAGGGTCATGCCGCCACCGGAACGCGCAGCGGATCGACCGGCCGGAGCGCCAGTGCGTCCACGCTCTTTGCGAGGACGGAGCCGCCGGCCGGGGCTTCGAGCAGCTCCCGCCAGTGCAGGCCGAACCCGTCCGGAAGCAGGATCTCCCCGTCGATGCGCATGGGCGCCACGTCCGCGATGTTGCGGATCTGCGTCAGCAGGCCCGCCGGGACGGCCTCGCGACACGGCCAGAGCAGGTCGAGATCGGAGGTGGCGGTCAGGTAGGTCAGGCCGGTGACCGCCTGCCACAGGAGGCCGCCGAAGGACCGCGGCACGATCCCGTGCCCGGCCCCGATCGCCACGAGATCCCGGATGGCCGGGCGCCAGGCCGCGGGGGCATCGCCGGCGACGTCGATCAGGCTCATCGGGGATAGCGCCGTCAGGGCTTCCTCAGGCAGCGCCAGCCCGATCCTCCGCTTGCCGTCGGCGGGTGGCAAGGGCAGTCCGAGGGGGACGGCCCCGGCGTCATCTCCCGGAACCCGGCGGCGCACGACGAAGGGCCGCCCCGCCTCGGCCCAGCCTCGCAGATGCGGGACAGCGACGAGATCCGGCCGCGCGTCGAGCCAGGCCGCCCAGGCTGCCGGATCGGCCCGGACGAGGTCGTGGCGCCTGTAGGGCTCAGCCAAGGCGCGCCTGATCGCCGACGGCCTCGGCCACGGAGCGGGCGACCGGCCGGCCGCCGCGCGCCTCGCCGAGACGGTCCCGCACGTCGTCCGACGGCATCGCGTCGATCAGAGCGCGGATCTGGCCATCCAGCGGCGTGCAGGGATCCAGGACCGCGTGGACCGCACCGGTCGCCACCATGTTGTCGATGCCGGGGGCGAAGACCGGCGTCGACTTCGCCATGTCCTGGAGCTTCTCAAGCGGAAGCTTGGTGACGCGGGCCACCGACGGCAGGTCCATCACGCTCGGATTGGCGCCGGGCAGCGCCGCCAGCACGCGGGTCGCGAGCGCGGTGGCGATGAACGCTCCCGCAGCCGAATGGCCGTAGATCAGCCCGATCGTCGGATGCCCCGAGCGGTCGGCCAGCAGCACCGTCTTGGCGAGGTGCGCGAGGCACTCGTTCAGGCCCAGCAGCTCGTCGCGCCGGCTCATGCGCTGGCTGTCGGAATCGACCACGACAAGGATCGGCGCCCGGTCGCCCGCCCGCACCGCGTCGAGCACCGCCCGCGACAGGACCAGAGCGCCGTCGACGCCCAGCGGCGTGTCGCCATCGATGCCCACCACGTGGATCCTGCCACCCGCGAAGGGGCCGCTGCCGGTCACAAGCCCGTCGCGCACGGCGACGTCATGTCCGCCCGGGAAAAGGGACGCGAGGATCTCATCGAGCGTCATGGTCGGCCTCCCTGATCCGGCGGACGGTCTCGACGAAGGCCTCCGCGTCCATCGCCGGCACCCGCTCGGGATCGTTGACGCCGAGCCGCGCCCAGACATCCGTGGCATCCCGGCAATCGCCGAAGCGGGCGATCCGGGCCTCGAGGCGCGCCTGCTCGGCCTCCAGGGTTTCAAGGTCGAAGGCCGGCGCCCGGCCGAGGAGGTCGAGGGCTGCCCGCCGGAATTCCGCGACCGTGTCGGCGCAGAAGGCGTCGGCGCCGCCGATGAGCCTGCGATGCTTGCCGCCCATGGTGCGCCAGACGAGCGCCCGGTCGCGGGAATCGAATTCCTCCGCGCCCTTGTTGGTCTCGATCACCTCCGGACCGGAAACCGAGATGCGGCCACCCTCGGACACCGCCAGCCGCGAGCAGGTTCCGGCGATGAGGCCACCGCCTCCGTAGCAGCCGGCACGCCCGCCGATCAGCCCGATGACGGGGATCCCGGCGGCGCGGACGTCCACGATGGCCCGCATCGTCTCGGCGATGGCGGTCTCGCCGGCATTGGCCTCCTGGAGGCGCACGCCGCCGGTGTCGAACAGGATCAGCACCGCCATCGGCTTCACGTCGAGGGCGGCCCTGAGCAGACCGACGATCTTGCCCCCGTGCACCTCGCCGAAGGCGCCGCCCATGAAGCGGCCCTCCTGCGCGGCGATCAGCACCGGGCTGCCGTCGAGCGCTGCGCGGCCCACCACGATGCCGTCGTCGAAGGCGCGGGGGAGATCGAACAGCGGCAGGTGCGGGCTCATGCGCCGCTCGGTCGGGCCGAGGAACTCGTGGAAGCTGCCCGGATCGACGAAGGCCGCCACGCGCTGGCGCGCCGTGGCCTCGTACCAGCTCAGAGCATCCGGATCGACGCGCGCGGCGCGGTCACCCGCCATGATCAGGCCTCCATCAGCCGGGCGCCCTGAAGCAGGCGCAGCGATACGGTGTCGGGGCGCGCGCCGCCGTCGTTGATGCTGATGCGGACGCCGCCCGGCTGGGCCCGGGCGACGAAATCCGCCACCACGGCCTCCCAGACGTCGCCGAACCCGGAGATCGGCGTCGCGATCGCGACTTCGCAGGCATCCGCCGGCAGGACCCGCTCCAGAAGGATCTCCAGGTTGCCCGAGGCGACCACGCCGGTGATCGCGTTCGGCACCGAGCCCGCCAGCGGCTTCGTGGTGGTGTGGCGGAAGGTCAGGGTTTCCATGGCCGGTTCCTTGTGGGGCATCCAGCGATCCATACGGAACGCCTCAACAGAGAGCCTGTCCGACTCAGAGCTTCCATTGCACACCCTCATTCTGAGGTGCTGCGCTGCGCTCCGGGACCTCGGGATGAGGTCGCGCTTGGAGTCTCTTTCGCAACGAGCGAGATCGGAAGGTCTACCGGGCCCTCGGGTTCAGGTTCAGACGGCGAAGGTCTCGACATCGCGTTCAGCCGCGGCTCACCAGTTCCGGAACTTCGCCGGCGGCTCGTAGAGCCCACCGGACCAGTGCACGAGATCCTTGATCGACTTCGCGGCGAGGAGCGCCCGATCCGCGTCGAGCGGCTCGATGCCGAGATCCTCCGGCCGCCGGATGACGCCGCGGGCGCGCAAGGCCTCGACCTTCGCCCGGTCACGGCCGCGGCCGACCTCCGTGTAGCCCGCCACGCCGCGGATCGCCTGCTCGCGCTCGTCGGCGTCGCGGCAGAGCAGGAGGTTGGCGATGCCCTCCTCGGTGACGATGTGGGTCACGTCGTCAGCGTAGATCATCACCGGCGCCAGCTCGAGCCCGATCTTCTGGGCGAGTTCCAACGCGTCGAGCTTCTCCACGAAGGTGGGCACCAGCTTGTCGCCGAAGGTCTCGACGAGCTGGACGACCAGCTTGCGCCCGCGCATCAGCGCCGGGTCGCCGACGATCTGCCCCTCCCGTCCCGCCTTCATCCAGGCGTCCGAGGGATGGCGGCGTCCGTGCGGGTCCGAGCCCATGTTGGGGGCACCTCCGAAGCCCGCGACCCGTGACTGGGTGATGGTCGAGGAATGGCCCATCAGGTCGATCTGCAGCGTCGCGCCGATGAACATGTCGCAGGCATAGAGGCCGGCCGTCTGGCAGAAGGCCCTGTTCGAGCGAAGGCTACCATCCGCACCTGTGAAGAAGATGTCGGGCCGCTCGCGGATGTAGCGGTCCATGCCGACCTCGGACCCGAAGCAATGAACCTGCTTGACCCAGCCCGACTCGATCGCGGGGATCAGGGTCGGGTGCGGGTTCAGCGCCCAATGGGTGGCGATCTTGCCCTTCAGCCCGAGCTTCTCGCCGTAGGTCGGCAGCAGAAGCTCGATCGCCGCCGTCCCGAATCCGATGCCGTGGTTGAGGCGGCGGATGCCGTACTCGGCGTAGATTCCCTTGATCGCCATCATGGCGATCAGGATCTGGGTCTCCGTCATGGCCGCCGGGTCGCGGGTGAAGAGCGGCTCGACGTAGAACGGCTTGTCGGCCTCCACCACGAAGTCGATCCGGTCGCCCGGGATGTCGACCCGTGGGACTGTCTCGACGATCTCGTTGACCTGCGCGACGACCACGCCGTTCTTGAAGGCCGTCGCCTCCACGACGGTGGGCGTGTCCTCGGTGTTGGGCCCGGTATAGAGGTTGCCGTCCCGGTCGGCCGAGACGCCCGCGATCAGTGCCACGTTGGGCGTCAGATCGACGAAGTAGCGGGCGAACAGCTCTAGGTAGGTGTGCACCGCCCCGAGCTCGATCTGGCCGCCGTAGAGCATCTTGGCGATGCGGGCGCCCTGCGGACCGGAATAGGAATAGTCGAGCCTCTTGGCGATGCCGGTCTCGAAGACGTCGAGATGCTCCGGGAGGACGATCCCCGACTGGACCATGTGCAGATCGTGGACCTTCTCGGGATCGCAGGCGCTCAGCGCCCGGGCGAGACAATCCGCCTGCTTCTGATTGTCCCCTTCGAGGCAAACCCGGTCGCCCGGTCGCAGGATCGCCTCCAGAAGATCGACGACGGCCTCGGCCGGCACGACCTTGCCGTCTGCCTGCGCGCGGCCAGCCGCGATCCGGGCTTCGCGCGCCTGCCTCTCCCCGCGCCAATCGTCCATGTGCGCGCCCTCGTCGGTGTGCCGAACGCCAAATAGAGCGGCCGTCCGTATTTTCAAAGCCGAACAGATCACGCTTTCGTATACGGGATTGCCCAATTGTCAATATCTTGCATACTGAACGGAACGGCCGAAGGCTGATTTGGGAAGGAAACGCACCATGACGCGCGCGTCGGGGCAGTGGCTGGCAGCCGGCAGGTCACCGGTATTCTACCAAGGCCAACGCCGATGATCGTCCTCGGTGTCGCCCTGCTCGCGGCCTGCACGCTGATCGGCGTGTATCTCGGCGATCTTCTGGGCCTGTTGCTCGGCGTGAAGGCTAATGTCGGCGGCGTCGGCATCGCGATGATCCTGCTCATCGCCGCGCGGCTGTGGCTCTCGCGGCGCGGCCGCCTGACCAAGGGTGTCCAGTTCGGCGTCGAGTTCTGGGCCGGGATGTACATCCCGATCGTCGTTGCGATGGCAGCGCAGCAGAACGTGGTCGCGGCGGTCAGCGGCGGCCCGATCGTGCTGATCGCCGCCACAGGCTCGCTCGTCCTGTGCTTCGGTGCCGTGGCCCTCCTGAGCCGCGTCGGGCGCCGCGACGCATCCACCGGGACGGTCGAGCACGGCGGATCGGTCATCGGCGGGGGGACGGAGCCGCCCGTCCCCGTCCAGCCTGCCTCATCCGTCGCCAGGAAGGTCTGACGCCATGGAAAACGGATCCGGGGATCACGGGATCGGGCACGCCGTCTGGCACGGCATCGAGCACGTCTTCGTCGAGCAGAGTCTGGTGGCCGCGTTCGCGGTGGTCGGGGCGCTGATCCTGATCTCCAACTTCGCCGCCAAACGGCTCACCAACGGGCGGGTCCATGGCTCGGCCATTGCCATCGTGCTGGGGCTGGTCCTAGCCTATTGCGGCGGGCTCTACACCGGCGGCAAGAAGGGGCTCGCCGACCTCCCGGCGCTCGCCGGCATCGGCCTGATGGGCGGCGCGATGCTGCGCGACTTCGCCATCGTCGCCACAGCCTTCGAGGTCGATGTGGTCGAGGCCCGCCGCGCGGGGCTCCTCGGCGTATTGGCGCTCGCCCTCGGCACGATCTTGCCGTTCATCGTGGGGACGCTGACCGCCATGGCCTTCGGCTACCACGACGCGGTGTCGGTCACGACCATTGGCGCGGGCGCGATCACCTACATCGTGGGCCCGGTCACCGGCGCGGCGATCGGCGCGGATTCCACCGTGATGGCGCTCTCCATCGCGACCGGCGTCACCAAGGCGGTCATGGTGATGGTCGGGACACCCTTAGTGGCGCGGCTGATCGGCCTGGATAACCCGCGCTCTGCCATGGCGTATGGCGGGTTGATGGGGACGGTCAGCGGCGTCGCCGGCGGTCTCGCGGCGACCGACCCCAAGCTCGTGCCCTACGGTGCATTGACCGCCACGTTCCACACCGGGATCGGCTGCCTCGTCGGTCCCTCGATCCTGTTCCTGACGGTGCGGGCCTTCCTCGGTTGAAAATTCGGCCCTGCGGATGAGGGTGTGCTATCGCAACGTCTGCCCCGGAGACTGAAAGCCGCTCCGCGCGGCGGGGTCGAGGAGCGGCGAATGCACGGCGATTTCCAGAAGATCGACAGCGGCCTGCTCTCGGACCGGATCCGCGACGCGCTGACGGACGCCATCGCGTCGGGTACCCTGGCGGCCGGTACGGCCCTCGACGAGCAGAATCTCGCACAGCGCTACGGCGCGTCGCGCACCCCGGTCCGGGAGGCGCTGCGCCAGCTCGCGGCCTCGGGCCTCGTGGAGATCCGGCCGCGCCGGGGCGTGGTGGTTGCGCGCCTCACACCACAGCGGATCGCCGACATGTTCGAGACGACCGCCGAGATCGAGGCGATGTGCGCGCGCCTCGCGACCTACCGGATGACACCCCTGGAGCGCGGCGGCCTGATGGAGCTGCACGAGGAATCCGCCGCGGCCGTGGAGGCCGGCGATCTCGACGCCTACGACCGATTCAACCGGATCTTCCACGAGGCGCTCTACGCCGGGACCCACAACGCCTTCATGGCCGAGCAGGCCCTGGCGATCCGCGAGCGGCTGGCGGCCTTCCGACGGACGCAGCTGCGCCACTCCGACCGGATCCGCCGCTCCCGGGAGGAGCACGGCGACATCCTGGCGGCGATCGCGGAAGGCGACGGCGAGACGGCCGCCCGGCGGATGCGGGCGCACATGCTCCGCGCGGCGGCGGCTCTGGGGCGTTACATCGCCGAGACGGGTTGAGGCGGTCGACCGGACAGATCGCGTCCGCGGGGAACTTGCTCGGCGGGACGCTCCTGTGGGGCCTTGGCTGTCACGCCAGGCGGACGACGAGCGAGAGCAGGCATCCCGGCCTCGCCGTGTGGACGTTCACGAATTCCGTGCGCGCATCGCTGAGGGCGCGTTCGAGCGGGGCATCGACGTCGTCGCCCGCGCAGACATGGCCGAGATCGTACAGGCACTGGTGTTCGGTATCGTAAGCCCGGACCGACACGAGCGGGTTGGCGCGGATGATCGGCGCCACCGCGTTCCGGATCTCGGCGTGGGGACAGGTCCTCTCGTGCAGGAAGATCGGGCTCGGGGTCCAGTAGAGGCCGCGGGGCTTCGGTAGATCGTACGAGCCGAGCAACATGGGTTCGCCCGGCTTTGCCAAGCGAAGGCAGTGCCGGCATGGGAATGCGCCGCTCGCTGTGGCCATGACCCGCCGGATCGCGTTGCCGCGATCGTCCAGTCCGGTGCGACGGAAGCGATCGGCGGTCTCTGCGGCGATCGGAATGCATTGAAAGTCGGTCATTCGGACACTCCCGCGACGTCTCCGAGACCTGTCTGAGACCTGTCGTGGCGCGAAGCATCCCGATCCTTGCTCTCAAACCGGGCGATCCAGCATCATTCCGACGGGAGCCGCTCGACCGCCGTTGCGCCGAAAATGCCGACCACCGATGCCGATACCGCCGGCGCCGGTCCTCAGCCCCGCGGCGCCGGGCCGGCCAGCGCCTCCGCGAGCTTCCCGATCCGCTCGGCCGCCCGGCCGATACCGCCCGCCGCGCGCTCGGCGTCGCCGGTCCGGCCGCGCTCGGCGGCTTCCGCGGCAACGCGCAACTCCGCATTGTCGGCCTCCAATGCGGCGAGCCGGCCGCGCAGCTCGGCCAGCTCATCCGCGATCGTCAGCGCCGCCATCACCTGCAGGCGCATGTCGCCGATCTCACCGAAGCTCTTGCGCATCTCGGCGATCCGCTCATCCAGCGTGCCGGCGAGGCCGGTCAGGTGGGCCTCCTCCCCCTCCCCGCAGGCCATGCGGTAGCTGCGTCCGTCGATGGTGACGTTGATCTGCGGCAAGGGCGTCTCCGGTGAGCGCTCCGGGCGGCGGCACGCGCCGCGTCAGGAGCGTTGCAGCACATCCTGAACGGTCTCGATCGCCCGGTCGAGCCGCTGGCCGACCTCGCCGGTCGTCGTGGTGACCTCGGCGAGGCGCGCGCTCGCCGCATCGAGGGCCGCGGCCAGCCTTGCGCGATCCTCGTTCATCAAGGCGAGTTCCGCATCCCGGTCGTCCGGCTGCGCCGCGGACTCGAGTCGATGACTGACGACGGCATCCAGGCGGTTCACGGCCGCATCGAGGTGCGCGAGCGCCGCGTCGATGGGACTGAGGTCGATATCGTCGGCCATGGTTCTTCGTCCGCTTCGACGACAAGCTTTCCGTCGAATGCATCCGGAATTCTAGCCCGAAATGGCATCCGACCGCGTGATCGATCGGTTCGCGCGGTGGAACCGCGCGAACCTGTTTATTGGTCGGTGGAACGCGGGCCTTTGTCACGGTCTCGCGTTTGACAGGTCAAGGCACCATGTTAGACAGCCGCGCGCTCCCGAGAGGGTGCGCACGAGACATGCCGGATGGCCGGTCCGCGACAGTTCCGAGGCCTCAGCCGCGCCGTCCGATCCGACGGCCACGGGCGCGAAGCCCGGTCCTCCCGGCCCGGTTCATCGCCGGTTCAAACCCGTCCGCCCAGATCCGCCCGGCCAGATCAGCCCGGCACAGAGGCGGGCTGCCAAGACCGCTCCGGGGACCGCACTCTCAGGTCCGGCGGGCGCTGAGCCGCATCAGGAAGGAGTGACGCCGTGACGAAGGTTGCCATCAACGGGTTCGGACGCATCGGCCGGAACGTCCTGCGCGCGATCGCCGAGGCCGGCCGCAGCGACATCGAGGTCGTGGCGATCAACGATCTCGGCCCGGTGGAGACCAACGCCCACCTGCTCCGCTACGATTCCGTACATGGCCGGTTCCCCGGCGAGGTGGCGGTCGACGGCGAGTTCCTCGTCGTCAACGGCAAGCGCATCAAGGTCACAGCCGTGCGCAACCCGGCCGAGCTGCCGCATCGCGACCTCGGCGTGGATATCGCGCTCGAATGCACCGGCATCTTCACCTCGAAGGACAAGGCGAAGGCCCATCTCGATGCCGGCGCCAAGCGCGTCCTCGTCTCGGCCCCGGCCGACGGCGCCGACCTGACGGTGGTCTACGGCGTCAACCACGACAAACTCACCGGCGAGCACCTCGTCGTTTCGAACGCCTCCTGCACGACGAACTGCCTCGCGCCGGTCGCCAAGGTGCTGGACGAGGCAGTGGGCATCGAGCGCGGCTTCATGACCACGATCCACTCCTACACCAACGACCAGCCGTCGCTGGACCAGATGCACAAGGATCTCTACCGCGCCCGCGCCGCCGCCCTCTCGATGATCCCGACCTCGACGGGGGCCGCCAAGGCGGTGGGACTCGTGCTGCCGACGCTGAAGGGCAAGCTCGACGGGACGGCGATCCGCGTGCCGACCCCCAACGTCTCGGCGGTGGATCTGGTGTTCACGGCCAAGCGCGCGACGTCGGTCCAGGAGATCAACGACGCCATCAAGGCCGCCGCCGCTGGCCCGCTGAAGGGCGTGCTCGGCGTGACCGACCGGCCGAACGTCTCGATCGACTTCAACCACGATCCGCACTCGTCGACCTTCCACCTCGACCAGACCAAGGTCATGGACGGCACCTTCGTGCGCATCCTGTCGTGGTATGACAACGAGTGGGGCTTCTCGAACCGCATGGCCGACACGGCCGTGGCGATGGCGAAGCTCATCTGATCGACGATGTCCGCCGCCCCTCGAAGGGCGGCGACCCGCTCTTCATCGGACGGCCTCACCTCGAACCAGGGACTCTCCAGGGATGACCGACGCTTCGCTGGGTACGTCGAGCACTCCGTCGGCCGTGCCGCCCGCGCCTGGGCCCGCTCCGACGCCGCCGGTCGCGACGGCCGCGCCGGCGGTCGCGACCCCGTCCCACGCCCTCCCCGCAAACCAGCTCTTCGACCAGCTCGCGCGGATCGAGGACAAGTGCTCCCGGATCGAGGACAAGTATGCTCGATCCGAGGCGCTGCTGTCCCGCGTCGAGGACAAGGTCGAGAACGCTTCCAATCGGATGAACGAGGCGGCCCGGCAATCCGATCTGGCGGCGCTCCGGACGGAGATGCGCGGCCTCGCCGAGCGCACGCGGCGCCTGCCCAGCACCGGCGCCCTCGTACTGACCGCCGTGATCACCGCCATCCTGACCGTCGTGCTGCTGGTCGCGGTGCAGCGGCTCAACATCGACCGGCTGCTGCCGCAACGGGCCGCGATCGGCACCACCGTCCAGTAAGACAACGACCCGCATAGGACCTCGACAGCACCGCATGAGCGCCTTCCGCACCCTCGACGATGCCGGATCCCTCAAGGGTCGACGCGTGCTCATGCGCGTCGACCTGAACGTGCCGATGGAGAACGGCCGTGTCACCGACGCGACCCGGATCGAGCGCGTCGTCCCGACGATCCACGAGGTCTCCGAGCAGGGCGCGAAGGTGATCCTGCTGGCGCATTTCGGGCGTCCGAAGGGCAAGCGGGAGCCGAAGGACTCGCTGGAGCCGGTGGTCCCGGCCCTGGGTAAGGCCCTGGGCCGCCCGGTCGCCTTCGCGCCGGACTGCATCGGCGACGAGGCCGCCAAGGCGGTGGCGGCGCTGCAGGACGGCGACGTGCTGCTGCTGGAGAATACCCGCTTCCATGCCGGCGAGGAGAAGAACGACGCGACCTTCGCCGATGCCCTGGCGGCGAACGGCGACGTGTACGTCAACGAAGCCTTCTCGGCCGCCCACCGGGCTCACGCCTCCACCGAGGGACTGGCGCACCGCCTGCCGGCTTATGCCGGCCGCGAAATGCAGGCGGAGCTGGACGCCCTGACCAAGGGCCTGGAATCGCCGCAGCGCCCGGTGATCGCCCTCGTCGGCGGCGCCAAGGTCTCGTCCAAGATCGATCTCTTGGAAAACCTCGTCGCCAAGGTCGACATGCTGGTGATCGGCGGCGGCATGGCCAACACCTTCCTGCATGCGCAGGGCAAGACCGTGGGCAAGTCGCTCTGCGAGAAGGACCTCGCCGAGACCGCAACCCGGATCCTGGCCGCCGCCGAGAAGGCAGGCTGCCGGATCATCCTGCCGGTCGACGCCGTCGCGGCGACGGAGTTCAAGGCGCAGGCCCCGCACGAGACCGTCCCGGTCGATGCCGTGCCGCAGTCCAGCATGATCCTCGATGCCGGGCCGCGCTCCGTCGCCGAGATCAACGCCGCGATCGACGGGTCGAAGACCCTGGTGTGGAACGGTCCGCTGGGGGCGTTCGAACTCGCGCCCTTCGACGCCGCGACGGTGGCCGCCGCCAAGCATGCGGCCGCGCGGACGAAGGACGGGAACCTCGTTTCCGTGGCCGGCGGCGGCGACACCGTGGCTGCTCTGAACCATGCCGGCGTGGCGCAGACCTTCACTTACGTGTCGACCGCGGGGGGCGCCTTCCTCGAATGGCTGGAAGGCAAGGCCCTCCCGGGTGTCGAAGCCCTGCGCGCGAAGGGCTGAGACGGCACTCTGCTCTCGTCCCCTGGCTCGTCACGATCTATACTGCCGGCCGTCATCGCCCGGGCGGCCGAGTCGATGGGTGACAAGGGGGGAACGCGACCTTCCAGACCCTGACGGGGATCGAGGCGATTCACGCTCAGGCGCTCGTGCGTTTCGACAGGCTCGACGCGCACAGGGGCGATGTCGACGTGCGTGTCAGTGAGGTCGGGGAACGGGTTCGGGCCGTGGAGAGCTGAACCGGCTGAGGATCATCCGCCGAAGGAATACGCAATTCGGTTTCGGAGATTGACCGAAAGCGAAGCACTCGGCAGACCGGCACGATATAGCCCAGCTGAGAGCTTCACGGCGCGACCGGCGATCGGGCGGACGACCAGACGGAAACGGGAAGACAGGCACGATGGCACGCATCACCCTCCGGCAACTCCTCGATCATGCCGCTGAGCACGAGTACGGCGTGCCCGCCTTCAACCTGAACAACATGGAGCAGGGGCTCGCCATCATGGCGGCGGCCGACGCCACCGACTCGCCGGTGATCCTGCAGGCGAGCCGCGGCGCCCGTGCCTACGCCAACGACGTCGTGCTGGCCAAGCTGATCGACGGCCTGGTCGAGATCTACCCGCACATCCCGGTCTGCATGCATCTCGACCACGGCAACAACGAAGCCACCTGCGCCACCGCGATCCAGTACGGCTTCACCTCGGTGATGATGGACGGCTCGCTGAAGGCCGACGGCAAGACCCCGGCCGATTACAATTACAACGTCGAGATCACCCGCAACGTCACCAAGATGGCTCACTGGGCCGGCGTCTCCGTCGAGGGCGAGCTGGGCGTGCTCGGCTCGCTCGAGAGCGGCCAGGGCGAGGCCGAGGACGGACACGGCGCCGAGGGTACGCTGAGCCACGACCAGCTCCTGACTGATCCGGATGAGGCCGTGAAGTTCGTCGAGGCCACCAAGGTCGACGCGCTGGCGGTGGCCATGGGCACGAGCCACGGCGCCTACAAGTTCACCCGCAAGCCCGATGGCGAGGTGCTGGCGATGAACGTGATCGAGGAGATCCACCGCCGCCTGCCGACGACCCACCTCGTCATGCACGGCTCGTCGTCGGTCCCCCAGGACCTGCAGGACATCATCAATCAATACGGCGGCCAGATGAAGCCGACCTGGGGCGTCCCTGTCGAGGAGATCCAGCGCGGCATCAAGCACGGCGTGCGCAAGATCAACATCGACACGGACAACCGCATGGCGATGACCGGCCAGATCCGGAAGGTGCTCACGGAGAGCCCCTCCGAGTTCGATCCGCGCAAGTATCTGAAGCCCGCCATGGAGGCGATGACCAAGCTCTGCAAGCAGCGCTTCGAGGAGTTCAACACCGCCGGCAAGGGCTCGAAGATCCGGCCGATCTCGGTCGCCGAGATGGCGAAGCGCTACGCCAGCGGCGCCCTCGACCCGAAGATCGGCGCACGCTGAGGGTGACGCAGCGGGTCCGATGAGCAACAGCGCGCGTCTCGCCCTGCTCGGGCCGCACGGCCTCGATGCCGGCGGCATCGAGATCTTCGTGACGGCCCTGCGGGAATCCTGCGCCGTCGGCGATGTCGCCGCGGTGATCCTTCGGCTCGCCGCCGGCGACGAGCGCAGTCTCACGGCGCGCGTCAAACAGGTCGCGCCGGTGGCGCAGGAGCATGGGGCCGCCCTGGTCGTGGCCTGTCCGGGCTTTGCCGGCGATCTCGCCGCGGTGGCGATCCGCGGCGGCGCCGACGGCATCCACGTCGACAAGCCGCGCGACCTGAAGCACCTGCGCGGCCGGCTGCGGGACGGGCGCATTCTCGGCGCCGGCGGTCTCGAGACCAAGCATACGGCCATGGAGGCCGGGGAAGCCGGGATCGACTACCTGATGTTCGGCGGCCTCTATCCGGACGGCGTCGCGCCGGATCCGGAGACCGTGCGCGCCCGCGCCGCGTGGTGGGCGGAGATCTTCGAGACGCCCTGCATCGCCGTGGCGGCCGCGCCCGACGAGGTCGCGCCGCTTTGCGCGACCGGTTCGGAGTTCATCGGATTGGAGAGCGCTCTCTGGCTGCAGGATCCCGGCGCCGTCGAGCGGGCGCAGCGCGTCCTGCAGGAGAAGGCCGCGTGAGCGGTCGCGCGCTTCGTCGGGTTCCGGGCTTGGCAGTCGCCTGTGCCCTGGCTCTGCCGGCCTGGGCGGCCTCCGGACCGGCCGATCCGGCCCGGACCCCCGTGCCGGCTGCCGCCGGCGCCGCCGCGCAGCCCGGCAAGGCGCAGATGCCGGAGCTGCCGAGCCCCTACACGCCGAACTACACGCGCGGCGCCGTACCGCCCGCGAACGGCCAGCCGCCGGATTTCGCCTACGGCGCCTACCAGCGCGGCCAGTACGTCACCGCCTTCCGTGAGGCGACCAAGCGCATCGAGGCCAATCCCAAGGATGCGCCCGCGATGACGCTGCTCGGCGAGTTGTACAACCAGGGGCTCGGCGTGAAGCAGAATCCCGTCAAGGCTGCCGAGTGGTACAGGCTCGCAGCCGCGCAGAACGATGCCGCCGCGATGTCGTCGCTGGGACTGATGGCGCTCGACGGCCGCGGGATGCCGAAGGATGCGAAGGCCGGCCGGCGCTGGCTGGAAGAGGCCACGGCCCACGGCTCGCCGACGGCGGCCTACAATCTCGGCCTGATCCTGATCGGCAGCGGCGCGTCCGCCGACGAGGCTGCGGCGGCGGCCCAGTTCCGCAAGGCCGCGGAAGCGGAGATCGGCCCCGCTCAGCACGATCTCGGCGTGCTCTACCTTCAGGGCCGCGGCGTGCCGAAGGACCCGGTCAAGGCGGCGGCGTGGTTCCGCCGGGGCGCGGATAACGGCGATCTCGCCAGCGAGGTCGAGTACGCGATCCTGCTGTTCAACGGCAACGGCGTCACCAAGGACGAGCGCTCGGCGGCCCGCTACTTCCTGCACGCGGCCTCCCGCGGCAACGCGATCGCGCAGAACCGTGTGGCGCGGCTCTACGCCGTCGGGCGCGGCGTCGGGAAGAACCTCGTCGAGGCGGCAGCCTGGAACCTCGCCGCCGCTGGCCAGGGCCTCTCGGACGCGTGGCTCGACCAGACGCTCTCGGGTCTCTCGGCGGATGAGCGCGGCCGGGCCGAGCGCCTCGCCAACGAGCGGATCGAGCAGCGCTGAAGGGGCCCCCAGGCCGCTCGCCTCCGACGTGAAGACCGTTTCTAGGCCTCCGCCTTCGACCAGTCGACGCCGGCTTCCAGCTCCGGCAGGAGCACCACGCTCTCCTGCTCGTTCGGGTCGGTCCGGGCGATCACCGCGGTGACCGGTTCGGTCTGGCTGCGGTTGTACGGGAGGTGCGGGACGTCGGCGGCGATGTAGACGAACTCGCCGGCGCCCGCGATCGCGTGGTTCTCCAGCCGCTCACCCCAGAAGCACCCCGAAACGCCCGACAGGACGTAGATCGCGGTCTCGTGCGATTCGTGCTTGTGGGCGTGGGCGCGCTCGCCCGGCGGGATCTCCAGGAGCTGCATGTGCAGCGCCTTCGACCCGACGGCTTCCGCGGAGATCGCTGGCCGGTAGAGGTGCCCCTGCTTGCCCCGGAAGGGCGCACTCTCGTGCACCACCCGGAACGGTTCCCCCCGCGCGTCGGACCCGGAACTCATGGACCTTCCTCCACCTTGAAGGCGGGATCGACAGGAATCTGCATGCCGTTGACCAGCGCGTTGGTCTGGTTCGCCATGCCGACGACCGCCAGGAACTCCCCGTGCTGCTCCGCCGTCAAGCCCTTCGCCCGCGCCGCGGCCGTGTGGGAGTGGATGCAGTAAGGGCAGCCATTGGCGATGGAGACCGCCATGTAGACCAGTTCCTTGGTCAGCGGATCGAGGGTGCCCGGACCCATCACGGCCTTCAGCGTCGTCCACGTCCGCTCCAGAAGCGCGGGATCGTTGGCGAGGCCGCGCCAGAAGTTGTTGACGAAGTCCGAGCCGCGGGTCGCCCGGATATCCGCGAAGACCGCGCAAACGCGTGGATCGGCCTCGGCCTCGGGGTCGTTCCAGAGCTTCACGGTCGCCACGGCCGCCCCTCCTTCGTCAGAGTTTGCAGGCCCCTTCGAGCGCGCGATTCTCCGCGTCGGAGAACATCCGCGAGCGGATGTGAAACCGCTTCTCCCGCCCGTTCTCCAGCGAGAACATGCCGCCACGGCCAGGCACGACGTCGAGGATCAGGTGCGTGTGCTTCCAGACCTCGAACTGCGACCGGCTGATGAAGAAGTCGGCGCCCCCGACCGTGCCGAGATGGACATCGCCGTCGCCGATGACGAAGTCGCCCACCGGATAGCACATCGGGGAGGAGCCGTCGCAGCAGCCGCCGGACTGGTGGAACATCACCGGACCGTACTCGCCCCGCAACTCGTCGATCAGCGCGAGCGCTTTCGGGGTCGCGGTGACCCGAAGGGGCGTGCCGTCGGCCCCGACCTGCTCCGCAACGTTGGCGTCGATCGTCGTGTCCGTATCCATGCCAGCCTCCGCTCCCGATGTCTGAATATGCGCGGTGTTCGGCGGATTTCCACGCTGGTTCCGACTCGGTCCGCCGCGCGTTGTGTTCCTGATCGCCGGGGCTCATCGCCCCTGGGGATCGGGAGAGCCCGCCATGATCCATCGCCAGCCCGTCGCCTGCCTCGCCCTCGCCCTGCTCGCCCTCGCTGGGCCTGCCTCGGCCGACCCGCTCTCGCTCCGTGTCCAGCCCCGGGAGCAGCCTCTGTTCGTCCAGCACGCGTGGCGCGTCGCCGGAAACCCCAACGTGACGCCCGACAACCCGATGGGCGTCGTCGGCTGGGACGGGCCGCCGGACGACATCCCGAGCGTCAGCGGCGATGCCGGACCGATGGCCCCCGGGTCCATCGCTAACGCGCCCTTCGAGGGCTACGGCTTCGGTCTCGACTGACCGGGTTAGATCCGGATCGAAAAAGCCCCGGCCTTGCGGCCGGGGCTGAAGTTGTCTCGGGGGTTGACCCGACAAGAAGCTCAGAAGAACCCGAGCTTCTTGGCCGAGTAGCTGACCAGCATGTTCTTGGTCTGCTGGTAGTGATCGAGCATCATCTTGTGCGTCTCGCGGCCGATGCCGGACTGCTTGTAGCCCCCGAAGGCCGCATGGGCCGGGTAGGCGTGGTAGCAGTTCGTCCAGACGCGCCCGGCCTGGATCGCCCGGCCGAATCGGTAGGCGCGGGTCCCGTCGCGGGTCCAGACACCGGCGCCGAGGCCGTAGAGGGTGTCGTTGGCGATGGAGAGCGCCTCGGCGTCGTCCTTGAAGGTCGTCACGGACAGGACCGGTCCGAAGATCTCCTCCTGGAAGATGCGCATCTTGTTGTGGCCGCGGAAGACGGTCGGCTTCACGTAGAAGCCCTCGGCGAACTCGCCGTCCTTGACGTTGCGCTCGCCGCCGGTGAGCAGTTGCGCACCCTCCTGCCGGCCGATGTCGATGTAGGAGAGGATCTTCTCCATCTGCTCGCCCGAGGCCTGGGCGCCGATCATGGTGGCCGGGTCCAGCGGCGAACCCTGCGTGATCGCCTCGACGCGCTTCACCGCCCGTTCCATGAAGCGGTCGTAGATCGACTCATGCACCAGCGCCCGGCTCGGGCAGGTGCAGACCTCGCCCTGATTGAGGGCGAACATCGTGAAGCCCTCGAGGGCCTTGTCGAGGAAGTCGTCGTCCTCGTTCGCCACGTCGGCGAAGAAGATGTTCGGCGACTTGCCGCCGAGCTCGAGCGTCACCGGGATAAGGTTCTGCGACGCGTACTGCATGATGAGGCGGCCGGTGGTCGTCTCACCCGTGAAGGCGATCTTGGCGATCCGCGGCGACGAGGCGAGCGGCTTGCCGGCCTCGAGCCCGAAGCCGTTGATCACGTTGAGCACGCCCGGCGGCAGCAGGTCGCCGATGATCTCCATCAGAACCAGCACGGAGGCCGGGGTCTGCTCGGCGGGCTTGAGGACCACGCAGTTGCCGGCGGCGAGAGCCGGGGCGAGCTTCCACACCGCCATCAGGATCGGGAAGTTCCACGGAATGATCTGACCGACCACGCCCAGCGGCTCGTGGAAATGGTAGGCGACCGTGTCGTGGTCGATCTCGGAGATCGAGCCTTCCTGCGCCCGCACGCAGCCGGCGAAGTAGCGAAAATGGTCGATGGCGAGGGGGATGTCGGCGTGGGTCGTCTCGCGGATCGGCTTGCCGTTGTCCCAGGTCTCGGCCAGGGCGATCAGATCGAGGTTCTCCTCCATCCGGTCGGCCATCTTGAGGAGGATCCGGGCGCGCTCGGCCGGCGCCGTGCGGCCCCAGGCCTCCTTGGCGGCGTGGGCGGCGTCGAGGGCCTTCTCGACATCCTGGGCATCGGAGCGGGCGACCTCGCAGATGACCTTGCCGGTGATCGGCGAGGTGTTCTCGAAGTAGCGGCCGGCCGCGGGGGCGACCCACTGGCCGCCGATGAAGTTCTCGTAGCGGGCCGAGAAGGGCGACTTGACCTTGGCGTCGCCGAGGAATTCCGGCTTGTTCATCGCTGTGTTCCCTCCGTGGGCCCCGGCCTCGCGAACCGCGGCTCTTGGGCTTAAGCTGGCGCTCGGGCGACCGATCTCAGGGCCGCGTCCGGTTCAACTATGGTCGCAGCCAATGGCTTTTGGCGCGCCGAATCAAGATGGACTTTTGGCCAGTGCGCGAGTGAGGCGATCCTACGCCCTTCCGGCCAGCGCCGCGAGGGGGGCGATCCGGCGGCTCCGGCGCCACCATTCGACCGCTGACCGGAGCGGCGCGCGATCAGACGACCCGTCGGGAAGGCCTGCACCCATCGGGCGACGGCGTCGCGCGGGAGCGCGGCCTGCCAAGATCAGCTCAGGAATCAGCCCAGGAAGGTGAGCGGAAGGATGAGGGCGGCGAGCGGCAGCGCCGCCAGCGCGGCCGGCCGCAGCCAGCGCGGCCGATAGGAGATCAGCGCCACGACCATCAAGGCCGATCCGGTCAACGCCCCGGTCCACTGGACGGGACCGAAATTCCAGCCCGCGGACGCCACGGCCGCCGCGAACGACAGCGCCAGCCCTGACCATCCGGCCGCACGGAGGCCCGGAACCCGCCGCCGGGGCACGGGCGACCGGAAGGCGGCCCGATGATGACGGTCCAGGCTCAAGGCCAGGGCGGCGAAGCCCGAGAAGCCCAGGAGCAGGCTCAACAGCAGAGCGGGAACGGTCACGCTTCGACGGTCCCGTGCAGGGTCGCGACGGCCCGCTCGCGGGCAATTTCGCCGCGCCGGGCCGCGAGCCGGGCACCAAGGAGGAGCACCAGCCCGATCACCGTGATCGCGGCGTCGAACCCGAGGAATCGCGCTTCGCCGACCGTCAACATGTCGGCGACCGGGATCGCCAGGAAGGCAGCTGCCGCCAGGCCGAGCGCCGCGGACCAGGCTTTCGCCCGCGGGTAGAGCATCGCCAGCAGGGCGGCGATCGCCCAGGCGGCGAAGAAGCCGCGGACCTCCCAGTCGCCCCGGGCTTCAAGGCCGGCCGGCAGGAGGCGATTCCCGAAGAAGTAGGCCGCCAATCCCACCGGAAGGCCCGCGATGGTCCCGATGTTCAGAAACCGCACGAGGCGCAGGCCGAAGCCTTCCGGATCCGCGCCCCTCGGCGCCCGCGCAACCGTCCAGAGCACGAGGCCCGAGCCGATGGCGGCGGCGCCCATCACGCCGCAGAGGAAGAACAGCAGGCGCAGGGGTGCGGGCGCGAAATGGCCCTGGTGGAGGCCGGCCATCACGGCGCCCGTCCGCGTGGCGGCCCCGGCCACGCCGACCCGGGAAATCTCGGCGCCGGTATCGGCGGCGTAGGCGATCTGCGGGTGGAGATGCGTGAGCCCGTGTGGCTCCTCGAAATACGCCGTCGCGGTCGCGCCGGCATCCCCGGGCATCGAGACGAACAGGACTTCGGGCGGTTCACCGCCCGCGGCGGTCGCCTGGTCCACGATCTGGCCCAGCGGCAGCGGCACGCCGGGCCGACCCTCGGGCGGACGGCCGGGCGTCATGATGCCCGCCTCCGCGTAATAGCGGAGCTCGTCGCCGTGATAGGCCGCCTGGATGCCCCAGGGCATCAGCATCGACGACAGCAGGACGAGGCCGGAATAGACGATCATCAGGTGGAACGGCAGGGCGAGGACCCCGACCACGTTGTGGGCGTCGAGCCATCCGCGCTGTGCCGAGCGATCCCGCCGGAAGGTGAAGAAGTCGGCGAAGATGCGCCGGTGCGTGACGATACCGGCGATCAGCGCAATCAGCAGGATCGTGGCGCAGGCCGAGACGATCCAGCGCCCCCAGATCGGCGGCAGATGCAGCTCGTAGTGGAAGCGGTAGAGGAAATCGCCGCCCTGCGTGTCGCGGACCGCCGACCGTTCCCCGGTCGCGGGATCGAGGAGGGCGTGGTGGTAGGGGCCGGCGGGGCTATGCCACCAGTAGACCTCCACGGCCGGGCTGTCCGCCTTCGGCAGCCTGACGGACCAGCCCACGGCGTCCGGCATCGTCTTGCGCAGGAACATGCCGGCGCGGGTGGCCGCCGCGACGGGGTCAGGGGCCGACTCGGACAGTTCGGGGCGCATCCAGCGCGAGATCTCGCTGCGATAGTAACTCGCCGTCCCGGTCACGAAGATCGCGAACAGCACCCAGCCGACCAAAAGGCCGGACCACGTGTGCAGCCACGCCATGGCCTGGCGGAAACTTCTGGTTTGGCTCACGCGACGGCCCCGCCTGTCAGGCCGCCCGCTGCCCAGAGAGCCGCCGCCAGAAGGGCAGCCAGGATGGCCACGACGAGAGCCGCGGCGGCGAGCGTCCGCGCCGCGAAAACCCAGATCCCGACCGCCGCCATGATGGCGAAGCTCGCGAGTGTGGCGGCGGACACGGCTTCGGCCCTGGGGCCCGGCAGCGTCACCGCGAGAAGGCCGGTCGCGAGCGCCGCCACGCCGTAGCCGCCGAGCGCCGCCAAGACTACGCGGCCTGCAACGGCGAGGCGATCGGACAGGGTCGGCGTTGCCCGGGCGCTCATGGCGCCACCTCTCGTTCCCGTGAGCCCATGGGGCGACCTAAAGCGACCGCCGCGGTGGCGCAACGCCTATGTTCCGGAACGATTCCAGTGTGGCGAGAGAGGCTTAGGTGCCGAGCTGAGAAGGTGTCCCGTGACGGCGCACGTGAGGATCCCGATTGTCAGGAGCACGTGCCGCGTCTGCCCTGTCCTGTTCGCCCGGCTCTTGGTGATGGGACGGTCCAATCGGGCCCACGCTCCCGATACGGGGTGGCTCAGCGTCTCAGGACTCTATCCGGCTCCGCACGCTTGGCCCCTCGGATCGACGCGGCCGCGTCCATGGCGCTGGGCGGCAAATCGGCGCCGGCATCGGGTCGTCCAGCGACGACGTGGTTGCCGGGCCTCGTCTCCGCTCGGTCTCTACCCCAACCGTAGCCAGCGTTGAGACCCGCGTAAAATCCGGTGAAGTCGTCCGCGCAGGCGCTGCCGGCGACGAGACTTAGCAGGATCGGCAGCAAGACGCGGTTCATGGTCAGTCTGCAAAAACAAGGCGGCGGCCCCGATCGGAACCGCCGCCCTGAAGTCTCGTCGCTGATCGCGGCGGCAAAGCGGCCGCCGTGACCCGCTCAGTCCTCGACGTTGATGCTCTGGGCCTCGCGGCCCTTCTGGCCTTCGACAACGCCGAGCGTGACCTGCTGGCCCTCGGCGAGGGAGTCGAGGCCGGCCCGGGAGAGAGCGGAGCGGTGGACGAACACGTCCTTGCCGCCGTCATTGACCGAGACGAAGCCGAAGCCCTTCGCAGGGTCGTACCACTTCACGGTGCCGCTCATCTCCACCGACGGGCCGCTGGCGAAGCGGCCACCACCGCCGCCGCCACCGCCACCGCCGCCGTACCCACCGCCGCCACCGCCGTAGCCGCCGCCGTAACCACCGCCGCCACCGCCGGCGCCGAAGCCGCCGGTGCGCGGACGGAACTCGCGCCGGGGCGCGGGAGCCTCGGCCGTGGACGTGTCGACGCTGGTGACGCTGGTCACCTGCGGGCCCTTTTGACCCTGGGCCGTGGTGACCGTCAGACGGGTACCCGGCATGAGGTCCGCATGACCGGCCGCCTCGACGGCGCGGATGTGGAGGAAGGCATCGCCCGAGCCGTCACCCAGCTCGACGAAGCCGAAGCCTTTCTCCTTGTTGAACCACTTGACGGTGGCGTCGCGCTCGGGCCCCGACGCGACCGGGGCAGCGCCACGCGCCGGGCCGCGGTCGAAGCCACCGCCGCCGAAGCCACCGCCGCCGCCGCCGAAGCCGCCACCGCCACCACCGTACCCACCGCCGAATCCGCCGCTGGGGGCAGCTTGATCAGGCCATCTCGGCTCGCCACTCTCGTCGAAGCCGCGCTTCTGCGGCCCCCTGAAATCACGACCACGTCCCATAGAAAGCTCGCAAAAACCGTCCGCCGCCCTTGTCTCGAATACCGCGTGCGCGCCATCCCAGACAGCCCACGCCCCGCACTATCATTACCCCAGGTCGCGGTAACCAAGAATAACGCCCCAGTCCTGACGCAATCGGGCCTTGACCGCAAGGACCTTCTGGCCCCAAACGCGCCCGTTTCGTTACTTTCTTGCGGCAAACAACGCAGACGTCGGTGCGTGGCGCACTGGTCGTTCGCAGTGGAGTGATGGCGTTAGCGAAACGCAAACGCTGCGTGGGTAGGGTCGAAGACGCGCTCCGCACCGCCGGCCGTCATGATCGCGACACCGACCTTCCCCGACCTCTCGGCCCTCGTCGTCGATGAGAGCCTCTACATCCGCCGAATCGTGCGTGACATGCTGATGCGCGTCGGGATCAAGCGTGTCCTCGAAGCACCGGACGGCGCCGAGGCGCTCGGCGTGCTGGCGGAGAGCAAGCCCGACATCAGCATCATCGACTGGGACCTGTCGATCCTGTCGGGCGAGGAGTTCATCCGGCTCGCGCGCACGCCGACCACCTCGCCCTGCCCCACGATCCCGATCATCCTGATGCTGGCCCAGCCGCGCCGCAATGTGGTCGACCGGGCGGTGGCGCTCGGCGTCAATGAGATCATCGCCAAGCCGTTCTCGCCCAAGACCCTGTGGTCGCGGTTGGACGAGGTGATCAACCGGCCGCGGCCGTATTCGCAGGTGAAGAGCCTGCTGCGCCCGATTCCGCGGCGCACCAGCGCCATGAAGGCGGTGGCCTGATCGCGGGCCTGCGATCGGACGTTGCAGTTCCCCACCGAGCCTGTAGGGTCATCGATCAACAAAGGCCGAGCGCGACGCTCCTGGCCGACCCTGAGGATCGACGGCCGCGCCGATGAGGGACGAGACCGCCGCGGCCGCACCGTCCCGAATCCAGACCGGCGCGGCGCCGCTTCACACGCCTGACCCCTTCCCGGGCCGGGATCGCCGTCGTGCCGCCTACGCGGCGCTGGATCTCGGCACCAACAACTGCCGCCTGCTGATCGCCGAGCCGACCTACAGCGGCTTCCGGGTGATCGACGCGTTCTCGCGCATCGTGCGTCTCGGCGAGGGGCTCGGCACCTCCGACCGCCTGAGCGACGCGGCGATCGAGCGGACCGTCGAGGCGCTGCGGATCTGCCGGACCAAGATGCAGGTGCGCGGGGTGCAGCGCGCCAAGATCATCGCCACGGAGGCGTGCCGCCTGGCGGTGAACGGCGCGGCCTTCGTCGAGCGCGTCCGCCGCGGCGTGGGGCTCGACCTGGAGATCGTGGACCGCCAGACCGAGGCCTATCTGGCCGTCACCGGTTGCGCGGCGCTGGCCGACCCGCTGGCGGAGTCGGTCGTGATCTTCGACATCGGCGGCGGCTCCACCGAGATCGCGTGGCTCGACGGTGCGGCCGCCAACCCCTCTACGGACCCGACCCTGCGGATCCGCGCCTGGGATTCGCTGCCGGTCGGCGTGGTCACGCTGGCGGAGCGTCACGGCGGTGCCGAGGTGACGCGGCGGATGTTCGAGGGGATGGTCGAGGAGGTGGCCGAGAAGCTGTCCGCCTTCGCCCTGCGCGCCGCGGCGGCCGCGACGGCGCCCCGGTTCCATCTGCTCGGTACCTCGGGCACCGTGACGACGATCGCCGCGATGCACCTGCGTCTGGCGCGCTACGAGCGGCGGCGCGTCGACGGCCTGTGGATGACCGACGACGAGGTGACCACCGCCATCGACGACCTGCTCGACACCCGCCTGGAACAGCGCGCGGACAATCCCTGCATCGGTCGGGACCGCGCCGATCTGGTGCTCGCCGGCTGCGCGATCCTCGAGGCGATCCGAAGGGCCTTCCCCGCCGAGCGCCTGCGCATCGCCGACCGCGGCCTGCGCGAA
Source organism: Methylobacterium sp. A49B (assembly GCF_053346215.1). Lineage (NCBI taxonomy): Bacteria > Pseudomonadati > Pseudomonadota > Alphaproteobacteria > Hyphomicrobiales > Methylobacteriaceae > Methylobacterium > Methylobacterium sp. A49B. The sequence goes on along the minus strand of NZ_JBKFBO010000120.1, from coordinate 107,196 downwards.
GGCTTGCTGATGAACATGATGCGGGAGGACGGCGTCTGGAACAGGAAGCCGGTGCGATGAGGACATCGCGATGAGCGACCGGCGCGGCGGCGCGAGTTCCGGGGGCGGCGTGCGCGGGGACCTGAAGAAGCGGGTGAAGACCGGCCGCGGACGGACCCTGTCGCAGAAGCGCTGGCTCGAGCGCCAGCTCAACGATCCCTACGTGGCGCGGGCGAAGCGCGAGGGCTATCGATCCCGTGCGGCGTACAAGCTCATCGAGATCGACGAGCGCTACAAGCTGCTGCGGCCCGGCCAGCGGGTCGTCGACCTCGGCGCCGCCCCGGGTGGGTGGTCGCAGGTTGCCGCGCGCACGGTCGGGTCGACCGGCCGGGTCGTCGGCATCGATCTGCTGGAGATCGAGCCCATGGCCGGGGTCGAGTTCATCACGCTGGACTTCCTCGACGACGAGGCGCCGGCCAAGCTGACCGCACTGCTCGGCGGACCCGCCGATCTGGTGCTGTCCGACATGGCAGCGAACGCCACGGGTCACAAGAAGACCGATCACCTGCGCATCATCGGTCTCGCCGAGACGGCGGCCGCGTTCGCCCGCGAGATCCTGGCACCGGGCGGCGCCTATCTGGCCAAGGTGCTTCAGGGCGGCACCGAGGGCGCCCTCCTGACCGACCTGAAGCGCGACTTCGCCGTCGTCCGTCACGTGAAGCCGGCCGCCAGCCGCGCGGATTCCAGCGAACTCTACGTCCTGGCGACGGGCTATCGCGGAGCGCCGACCAGCGGGGCGTCTGCCGACGCGGGCTGAGCCGACCTCAGGCGCCGGTTGCGTGGGCGCGGTCGCTCGTTGTCCTCGGTGGGCTCCTCGCCGATGCGCCTCTCGACGCCCTCGGCCGCCGCTTCGAGCGGGAGAGCCCCGTCGACGCGGTGCATCCCTGGTGGGCGCAGCTCGCCGCCCGATACCGCGTCGACGTGATATGCGCGCTTGCGGGGATCAGCGTCGGTCGGACGGGCGACCGAGGACCACTCGGCGCCGGCGCAGTCCTGATCGTCTGGGCCAACCTGCTGCCACGGCTGCCCGTCGTACCGCTGGAGGCCCGCGCAGCCCGCAGGCTGGCTGCGCCGGCGCACCTCGGCAGACAGATCGTCGAGCCTCTCCTGTCTGCCCGGGGCCTCCTGCGCGAACGACTGCATTGGCCGCGTGAGCGACGCGCTCGCCCTGATGTTCGGCGTCACCCTGCCGAAACCCGACGGACCCGGGCCTGGAGAACGCGCCGTTCGGCGAGATCAGCCGTCGTCGCCGCCTGATCCTCGGGAAAATGGCGACGAGGACTGGCGACCGGCGTGCCCGTGCGGCGAGCAAAGAAAAGGGGCTGCCGCGGTCATCCCGGGCAGCCCCTCCTGAAGACGCGGTCCTCGAACCGCCGTTTACTCCGTCGGCCCGTCGTTGCCGGACGGGGCGGCCCCGCCCTCATCCGCCGCGACGCTCTCGAAACGCGGACGGCGGCGGCGACGCGGCTTGGCGGGGGCTTCCTCGCTGGCGGCGGCTTCCGGCTCCTGAGATGCCGGCGGCTCGACCGCAGGGGTGGGTCGCGCCGGGGCCATCAGGAAGGCCGGCAGGCCAGTCGGCTCCTCGGCGACCGCAGCGGGCGCCGGCTCGCGGCGACGCTCGCGGCGCGGTGCCGCCTCCTGCCGCGGCGTCTCGCTGCGCGGCGCGCGCTCGGGGCGGCCCTCCGGCCTGCCTTCATTCCGCGGTGCCTCGCCGCGATTGCCGTCGTAGCGGCCCTGATCGGGGCGAACGTCCGGCCGGCTGTCCGGCCGCGCTTCGTACCGATTATCCTGCCGGGACTCTGGACGGTTGTCTTGCCGGCTGTCCGGCCGACTATCCTGACGATTGTCTTGGCGGCCGTCCTGGCGGTCCTGGCGGTAGTCCGGCCGGCCGAAATCCTGGCGATCCTGGCGCTCCGAGCGGTCCTGCCGGTAATCCTGGCGCTGATAATCTTGCCGGTAGTCCTGACGCGGCTGATCCTGCCGGCGGTAATCCTGCCGACCGTTGTTGTCGAACCGGCGTTGGTCGCGGTTCTGGAACCGGTCCCGGCCCTGACGGCCATCCTGGTGCTGGTCCGGGCGGCTCTCGTAGGGCTGCGGCTGCTGGCTCGGGTCGCCGTCGTCGTAGCCGCTATAGGCGTGACCGTTCGGTCCGGCGCCGTTGCCCTGGCCGTCCTCGTCGCCCTCGTCCATGTCCTCGTCGTACGGACGACTGGCATAACCACCGGTATTCGCCGGTCGGTTCTGCTCCTGAGCGCCGGAGACAATCCGGAAATAGTGCTCACCGTGCTGGAAATAGTTCTCGGCTGCCACCGGATCGCCCGCCGCCAGCGCGTCGCGCGCGAGCTGCGCATACTTGTCGGCGATATGCTGCGCGGTGCCGCGGATTTTGACGTCGGGACCGTTGGATTCGTACGAGCGCGTCAGCGGATTCGGACCCTTCGGCCGGTTGCGGCCGCGCATCCGTCGATTCTGGTTTGGTCTCATCGGTCTTTGGTGACCCTCGTTCACGCAAACGACTGTCTACGGGGGCGCCCGGAAGGTATTTCCTGACGCAGCCCGGCCAAGCGCATCCGGCGGCGTCCCGCGTGCGACCGCGGAGCGGTCTGCGCGCCTGTCTGACCATCCCTCGTGCCGCGCGCTCAGACCCAGGCGAGGCAACCAGTCGATTGTCAGATTCGAAAGCTGTCGAACCGCCGCGCACTCACCTGCGCGCCCTGGTTCGACGGTCTGGGGGATCAGCGAACCTGCCAGCGACCCACGGTCGCCACCGACCATATGATCGTCCGTCTTAACGAACGGTTCGCGATCTTCAAGCCGACTTTAGCGTCCCCCGGCTTATGCAACAAGCATTTTCTCGATGCCGACATCGTCAGCCCAAAGTTAGGCATCCCGATGGCCGGTTGAAAGACCGTCCGCAAGACCGAAGCTCAGAACACGGTCGTGTCCGGCGAGGTCGCGTCGCAATCCGCGATCGATATACCCCGCAGCCAGGGCGAGCTCGCGCACCGCGTCGGCCTGATCGAAGCCGATCTCGACCGCCAGCGTCCCGCTGCGGGCCAGGAGCGCGCCTGAACGCACTCCGTTCAGGATGCGGCGGTAGGCGTCGAGCCCGTCCTCGCCGCCGTCGAGGGCCCCGAGCGGATCGTGGATCTGGACCTCGCGGTCAAGGGTTGGGATCACGGCTCGCGCAATGTACGGCGGGTTCGAGACCACCAGGTCGAAGGTGCCTCGAAGCGCCTCGCACCAGTCGCCAGCGAGGAAAGCCGCACGCCGGCCGACCCCGTTCGCCAAGGCGTTGGCGCGGGCGATCCTCAGCGCGGCGACCGAGCGGTCGACCCCGAAGCCCGTGGCTGCCGGGCGCTCATGGAGCAGCGCCGTGAGGATGCAGCCCGATCCGGTGCCGAGATCGAGACAGCGCAGAGGCGCATCCCGATCCGGCACCGCCGCGAGGGCGGCCTCGACGAGGATCTCTGTGTCCGGACGCGGCACCAGGGTCTCGGGACAGAGGCGGAACGGAAGCCCCCAGAACTCCCAGGCGCCGAAGATTCGGGCGACCGGCTCGCCTCCGAGCCGCCGCGCCAGGGCCGCATCGAGTGCTGCCGCCTCGTGTCCGGCGAGCCGCGTGTCGCCATCGACGAGGAGGTCCCGCGTCTCCAGCCCGAGCACGCCCAGCAGCAGGAAGCGCGCGTCGCCGTCCGCCTCGCGAAGGCCGCCGTCGCGCAGGCGCGCCGCGCTCCAGCGCAGGGCGGCCCGGCGGGACAGGCCCTGGCACGATCCCGACATCCCGGCCGCGCTCAGGCCATCCCTTCGGCGGCGAGAAGCTCCGCCTGATGCTCGGTGATCAGCGCATCAACCACCTCGTCGAGGGCTGTGCCGGCCATTACCTCTTCCAGCTTGTAGAGGGTCAGATTGATCCGGTGATCGGTGACGCGCCCCTGCGGAAAATTGTAGGTGCGGATCCGCTCGCTGCGGTCGCCGGAACCGACTTGTGCCTTCCGGTCAGCCGCGCGGGCCGAATCCTTGGCGGTGCGCTCGGCCTCGTAGAGCCGCGCGCGCAGCAGCGCCATGGCGCGGGCCCGGTTCTTGTGCTGGGACCGCTCCTCCTGGACGAACACCACGATGCCGGTGGGCAAGTGCGTGATGCGGATCGCCGATTCGGTCTTGTTGACGTGCTGGCCGCCCGCCCCCTGGGCGCGCATCGTGTCGATCTTCAGATCCGCGTCGTTGACGTGGATATCGACCTCCTCGGCCTCCGGCAGCACCGCCACGGTTGCGGCCGAGGTGTGGATGCGCCCCTGGGTCTCGGTGTCGGGCACCCGCTGCACGCGATGGGCGCCGCTCTCGAATTTCAGCCGGGCGAAGACGCCCCGCCCCTTCACCTCCGCGACCACCTCGCGAAAGCCGCCGGCCGTCCCCTCGCTCTCGGAGATGACCTCGACCCGCCAGCCCTTCGACTCGGCATACTTCGCGTACATCCGGAACAGGTCGCCCGCGAACAGGGCCGCCTCGTCGCCGCCGGTGCCGGCGCGAACCTCGAGGATCGCGCTCTTCTCGTCTGCGGCATCCTTGGGCAAGAGCAGGAGCTGCAGCGCACGGTGCGCGGCCTCCAGCGCCTCCTGCGCCTCGGGCTTCTCCTCGGCGGCGAGCGCGCGCATCTCGGGGTCCGTTCCGGGCTCGTCGATCAACGCCTCGACGCCGGCCAGATTCTCCACCGCCGCCCGATACGCACGGATCGCGTCCACAACCGGGTCCAGATCGGACAGTTCCCGCGAGAGCTGAACGACGGTGTCGGGATCTCCCTCGCCCGAGGCGAGCTGGGCGGTGACGATATCGTGCCGCGCCAGGATGGCGTCGAGGCGCTCGGTGGGAAAGGGGATCATCGCCCGTGATTCTGCAGGTCTGCGCGTGTCGCTTCGGGCCGGGCGCCGACCACGGCCCGCGGGAGGAGGCGTGGGTTTGCGAGGGTGAAACGACCCGACGGGTCCTCCCCTCTTCCACACGTCGTCCGTTCGCGAGCGGAAGCCGTGGCGCGCCGACCGAAAGCGTCGTGGCGTTGCCGTACAACCCTGGCCGAATGTTCGGCAAGGGTTGCACACGCGCTTAGATAGGGACGCCGTGGGCGTGCGCGAAGGCGGTCAGCGCCGGACGCAGGGAGTCCCCGTCCTGCATGCGCGCCATCTCGGAGTCGATGAGTTCGGCGATCGCCCGGGCGTCGAGGCTCAGCACCATCGCCTTGACCGGGCCGATGGCGGCCGGCGACATCGACAGATCGCGGTAGCCGAGGCCGATCAGCGCCATCGCATCGAGGGGCCGGCCGCCGATCTCGCCGCAGACCGTCACCGGGCAACCCGCGGCGGTGGCCCGCTCGGCGATCAGCCGGAAGGCCCGCAGCGCCGCGACGCTCAACGGATCGAACCGGTCCGCGACGCGGCGATTCTCCCGGTCCACCGCGAACAGGAACTGCATCAGGTCGTTCGAGCCCACCGACAGGAAGTCGGCCTCCCGGGCAATCTCGTCGATCTGGAACAGGAGGGAGGGCACCTCGATCATGGCGCCGAGGCGGCACTCGGCCGGGAGCCGGTAGCCGTGGCGGCTCAGGTAGGCCTTCTCCCGCTCGACGATGCCGCGGGCGCGGACGAACTCGTCCACGGTGGCGACCATCGGGAACATGATCTTGAGGGGATCGCCGTCCGCGGCCTTCAGGAGCGCCCGGAGCTGCATACGCAGGAGGGCCGGCCGGTCGAGGCCGATCCGGATCGCCCGCCAGCCCAGGGCCGGGTTCTCCTCCTCGAGCTTGGCCATGTAAGGCAGGATCTTGTCGCCGCCGATGTCGAGGGTGCGGACGGTGACCGGCTTGCCTTTCGAGGCGGCAAAGACCTTGCGGTAGAGGTCCTGCTGTTCCGCCGCGGACGGCATGCGCTGGGCGACCATGAACTGCAACTCGGTCCGGAACAGGCCGACGCCCTCGGCGCCCGTTTCGTGGAGATGGCTGAAGTCCACCAGCAGGCCGGCATTGAGGTGGAGACCGACCCGCACCCCGTCGCGGGTCTGGGCCGGCACATCCCGGAGTGCCCGGTACTGTTCCTGCCGGCGAGCGCGCAGGCGCACCATCTCGGCATAGGCGGCCTCGACCTCCGGCCCCGGCCGGACGTGAATCTCGCCGGCCACACCGTCGACGATGATTGCGTCGCCCGCGTCGCAGAGAGCCGTGGCGTTCTCGACCTCGCCCACCGCCGGGATACCGAGTGCCCGGGCGACGATGGCCACGTGGCTGGTCGGCCCCCCCTCCTCCAGCACGATGCCGCGCAGCGTCGAGGATTCGTAGTCGAGGAGGGCTGCCGGCCCCATGGTGCGCGCCACCAGGATGGCGTTCTCGGGCAGGACCGCGGCGCCGGCCGCCTCGGACCCCAGCAGGGTGCGCAGCACGCGGTTGGTGAGATCGTCGAGATCGTGCAACCGCTCCCGCAGGTACGGGTCGGACTGGCGCATCATCCGGGCACGGTTATCGGACTGGACCCGCTCCACGGCGGCTTCGGCGGTGAGGCCCGAGGCGACCGCCTCCCGCATCCGCCGGAGCCAGCCCTTGTCGTGGGCGAACATCCGGACCGTCTCCAGCACCTCCCGCGACTCGGCCGTGCCGATCCGGTCGCCGCGCTCAACAAGGGCGTCGATCGCCGAGCGGACCTCCTCGATCGCCTCGTCCAGGCGCGCCACCTCGCGCTCGACGTTCTCGGCGATCAGCGTCTTCACCACGACGCGGGGCTCGTGCAGCACCACGTGGCCGAGGCCGATGCCGTCGGCCAGCGCGATGCCCCGGGCCAGGACCGGGCGGCGGGCGGCGGTGCCGGCATCGGGCGCCAGCCCCTCCAACTCGCCGGAGGCGATCATCTCCGAGAGCACCATGGCGGTGGTCTGGAGCGCCTCGATCTCCTCCTCGGAGTAGACGCGGTAGGTCTTGTTCTGGACGGTGAGGACGCCGAGCGTGTTGCCGGCCCGCAGGAGCGGCACGCCCAGGAAGGCGTGGTAGGCCTCCTCGCCGGTCTCGGGACGGTACGAGAAGGACGGGTGGTTCTGGGCGTCGGAGAGCGACAGCGGCTCCGCGGTGCGGGCGATCAGGCCGACGAGGCCCTCGTCGGTGCGCATGCGCGTCTGGTGCACCGCCTCGCGGTTCAGGCCCTCGGTGGCGAAGAGTTCGAGGGTGTTGTCATCCCGCAGGACGTAGACCGAGCAGACCTCGGCCACCACGTTCGCGGCGATCAGGACGACGATCCGGTCGAGGCGTGCCTGTGGGCTGACCGGCTCCGCCATGGCTTCGCGGAGGCGGCGCAGCAGCAGGCGCGGGCCTCCGGGCGCAGCGGGCATCGGTTCGTCGTTCCGTCGTCGGTGAGCGGCCTTGGCGTCGACCACCCTGCAACCTTGACGCCAACCCCAGGGAGGCCGCCGCCGGATGGGTCGTGCCGCCTGTTCCAGAGTCGCTCTGGCACAACCGAACCGGCCCGTGACTGTTCAGTTCACCGCACGCGACCCGCTCGAAACCGCGCCGTTCCAGGCTCAGGCCTGATCCAGGCCGTATAGCGAGTGGAGCGTGCGCACGGCAAGCTCCGTATAGGCCGCATCGATCAGCACGGAGAACTTGATCTCCGATGTGGTGATCGCGCGGATGTTGATTCCCTTCTCGGCCAGCGCGCGGAAGGCTTTCGCCGCGACGCCCGCGTGGCTGCGCATGCCGACGCCGATCGCCGAAACCTTGACCACGTCGGTGGCGCCCTCGATCTGCGCGTAGCCGATCTGGCCGCGCGCCTCGTCGAGGATCGCGCGGGAGCGCTGGTACTCGGAGGCCGGCACCGTGAAGGTCATGTCGGTGGTCGACTGATCGCCCGACACGGTCTGGATGATCATGTCGACGTTGATGTTGGCGTCGGCGAGCGGCCCGAAGATGGCCGCGGCGACGCCGGGGCTGTCCTTGACCTTGCGCAGGGTGATCTGCGCCTCGTCCCGGGAGAAGGCGATCCCGGTGATGATCTGCTGTTCCACGATGTCGTCCTCGTCGCAGATGAGGGTGCCCGGGCGCGCGGCGTCCGGCGGATCGAAGGAGGACCGGACCGTGGTCGGCACCCGGTGGACCATGGCGAGCTCCACGGAGCGGACCTGCAGCACCTTGGCGCCGAGCGAGGCCATCTCCAGCATCTCCTCGAAGGTCACCCGCTCCATGCGGCGGGCCTTCGGCACGATGCGGGGATCGGTGGTGTAGACGCCGTCCACGTCCGTGTAGATGTCGCAGCGCTCAGCCCCGATCGCGGCCGCCACCGCCACCGCCGAGGTATCGGAACCGCCGCGGCCCAGCGTCGTCACACGGCCGGTCTCGGCGTGGACTCCCTGGAAGCCGGCGATCACAGCCACCTCACCCTTCGCGAAGCCGGCCTCGAGATTCTTGGGGTCGATCTCGGCGATGCGGGCCGAACCGTGCGCGTCCGAGGTCACCACCGGGATCTGCCAGCCCTGCCAGGACCGGGCCTGGATCCCGTCCTTCTGCAGCGCGATCGCCAGGAGGCCGGCGGTGATGAGTTCGCCGGAGGCGACCACCGCATCGTATTCCCGGGCATCGTAGAGCGCGTTCGCGTCCTTGACCCAGTCGACCAGCTCGTTGGTCTTGCCCGACATGGCCGAGACGATGACGGCCACGTCGTAGCCCGCCGCAACCTCGCGGGCGACGTGCCGGGCCACGTTTCGGATGCGGTCGACGTTGGCGACGGAGGTGCCGCCGAATTTCATCACCAGACGGGGCATGGTCTCTCGGTCGCGGGTTCCCGGTGGCGATCGGACCCGCCCGCCTCAGGCCGGTCCGGACAGTGCCCGGCGGGTACAAGCGCCTCCGCGGAGTGTCAACAACCTGCCAAGCATGGCGCCCGCGCGCCGCGGCGACTTTCCCGGCAGCGGCGTGCTACGGCGTGATGGGCCGCCCCAGGGTACCGATCGCCGCCTCGCGCGGCGCGTCCGCGGGGCGAGCCGCCGATGTCGGGACGGAACACGCATGGACAGGTCAAGAACGGACCACAATCGGGACGGCTTCGTCGATCGTGGCGAGGTCGCGCGGTTCGATGCCCTCGCCGCGACCTGGTGGGACGAGGCCGGTCCGATGCGGGTGCTCCACCGATTCAACCCGGTGCGGCTCGCCTACATCCGCGACGCGCTCTGCCGCCACCACGGTCGAGACCCCCAGAAGCCGTTCCCGCTGGACGGGCTCACGATCTGCGATGTCGGCTGCGGCGGAGGCGTCCTGTCGGAGCCGCTGGCGCGCCTCGGCGCCACGGTGACCGGGTTGGATCCGGCGGAGCAGAACATCGCGGTGGCCCGGGCCCACGCGGAAGGCGCCGGCGTGCCGGTGGACTACCGTGGCGAGACCATCGAGGCCGTGGTCGCCTCGGGACGGACCTTCGATGCGGTGCTGATCATGGAGGTTGTTGAGCACGTCTCCGACATGCCGGCCTTCGTGCGCACGGCCTGCGCCGCGGTGAAGCCTGGCGGGATGCTGTTCGCCGCGACGCTCAACCGGACCATGCGGTCCTTCGCGCTGGCGATCGTCGGCGCGGAGTACGTCCTCGGCTGGCTTCCCCGCGGCACGCACGACTGGGCGAAATTCGTGACGCCGGACGAGCTCGGCCGGGCGATCCGCGCGGGCGGTCTCGCGGTCACGGACACGACCGGGGTGGTCTACAACCCGCTCACCGACGGATGGCGCACCGGCCGGGATACGGCCGTGAACTATATGGTCGCGGCGGCGCATCGGGGCTGAACCGGACCCGCCGCGCGCCGTTGGGTTCGCGGCGGAGGTGCTGGCGATGCTTGAGAAGATACCCAGCGTGGTGGGCGAAGCCCTGTCGGGCCTGAAGGCCGGCAGGGATAAGACGGCCTATCACGCGACCTTTTCCGACGTTCCGGAGACGCTCACGCTGTCGAGCCCGGCCTTCGCCGATGGCGCAGGCCTGCCGGCCCGACACACGGCGGATGGCGAAGGCGTGTCGCCGCCGCTGGCCTGGAGCGGCCTGCCGGACGGAACCGCCGCCCTGGTCCTCCTCGTCGAGGATGCCGGCAGTCCGACTCCGCAACCTCTGGTGCATCTCATAGCCTGGGATCTCCCGCCCGAGCCCGCCAGTCTGGATGAAGGTTCCCTTCCGAGCCCCGGCCGACCGGGCGAGGCGCGCGGGCTCGGCCGGAACAGCTTCCAGAAATCCGAGTGGCTACCGCCGGATCCGCCGAGCGGCCACGGTCGCCACGACTATGTGTTCCAAGTCTACGCGCTCCGGCAGGCGCTGTCCCTCGGCGAGGATCCGGGGCGCGGCGCATTGCTGGCGGCGATGCGCGATCGTGTTGTCGCCAAGGGTCAACTTACCGGGACCTACGAGCGCCGGTAAGCCTCGGGAGGACAGGCAAAAATCGGGATCGGACAGGATCCTGTCACGTTGTGCCGGCGATGCGACGCCGGTATTGAGTCGACCAGCCGTGCCCCTTGGGCATCACCGCCATATCAGGACAGGAGACCGGGCCCGTGGGCGTCGACGCGCGGACCAAGCGGCACAGCAGCGCGCGCGTGGCCCAGACGTTGGCCGCCTCGGGTGTCGGAACCTGGGAATGGCACATCGCCGACGACGTCCTGCGCTGCGATGCGGCCGCTGCGGCGATGCTCGGCGTACCGCAGGCGCGGGCCGGACGAGGCGCGACCTTCGCGCTTTTCCTGGACCGCGTCCATCCGGAAGACAGGCGCCGCGTCGGCGCGCTCATCGACGATCTTCGCGGCCGGGGCGGCCTGTACATCGCGCAGTACAGAACCGTTCCGCGGCCTGGCGACGTCCGATGGGTCCTGGCGCGCGGCCGCTTCGGCGGGAATGCCGGGGGACCCGTGAGCGAGGCGCGCGGGATCGTCATCGACGTGACCGAGACGGGCGGTGACGGCGTTCAGGACGAGGCCACGTTCTGCGTGACGGACGCCACGGTGGGCGGCATCGACAGGGTCGCCGAGCTCGCCTTGGCGCTGTTCGCCTCGGCCGAGGCGGGTCTCCCTCGAACCGGCTTCGAGCGTCTGAAGCCGCTGCTGGACGCGCTGCTTCACGAGATCGGGCGCCAGCTTGTGAGCGCTCCGCCGGTGCCAGACCTCGACAGCATCCACTGAGGCCTCGCCCCGCGGCGCCTTGCCTAGCGGGGGCGAATCCTGATATGGCGGCGCCATCCCGCGATGCGTGAGCCGTGATCGCCGGACGCGATCGCGCGTCCTGCTTTCGCACCACGTTCCCGACACCCTTGTGATGGACGGCCCTCCGGGCTCGAAAGACCGATGAAGATCCGCAACTCTCTCAAGTCCCTGCGTGGCCGCCACCGCGACAACCAGCTCGTGCGCCGCAAGGGCCGGGTCTACGTGATCAACAAGACCCAGAAGCGCTTCAAGGCCCGCCAGGGCTGAGGACGGCTCGTCCGGCAGAACGGCTGGACTCATCGTTTTGCAGGCAGCCGCTCCCGGTCGGGATGCGGCTGCTTTCGTTTGCGCGGCACCGCGGCACGTTGACGGGCGCGGTGACGGCGCCCAGTCTGACGCGATGATGCCGTCTCGCCCCCTCGCCATCCTGGCCTGCCTCGCGGCCTTCGCTGCCGGGTCCACGGTCGCAGCGGCGGCTCCGGACGCGAACCGGCCCGGGCGCACGGCGCCGGAAGCGAAGGCCGCGCCCAAGCCGCCGACCCTGGACGAGCTGTTCGCCCGTCTGCGCACCAGCGAGGACCCCGCTGAGGCGAAGGGCATAGCCCGGCTGATCGAGCGGAGGCTGGCTGGCTCCGGCAGTCCGACCGTCGACCTGCTCACCGATCGGGCCCGGCAAGCCGTGACCGCCCACGATTTCCCCCTCGCCGCCGAACTCATGGATCGGGTCACGGCCTTGGAGCCCAACTGGTCCGAGGGATGGAACCGGCGTGCCACCGTGTTCTGGCTGCTCACCGACAAGGACGACGCCATCGCCGACCTGCAGCGGGCGCTCGTGCTTGAGCCTCGCCATTTCGAGGCCTGGGCGGCTCTGGGCCGGATCTACGAAACGAATGACGATAAGGCTCGCGCGCTGGCGGCCTTCCGCCGGGCGCGTACCCTCTACCCGAAGATGGAGAAGATCGGCGAGGCGATCGACCGCCTCACGCCGGAGGTCGACGGCCGCGACCTGTGAGTCGGGTGTTCGCCGTCTTCCTCACCCTCCTGGCCCTCCCCTTCGCGGCCGCAGGGCTCGTGCTGGCGGTCGGAGCGCTGGCCAGCCTCTTTATCAGCCTGCGGGTCGAGGCTGCCCATCCGCCAGCCGGTCCATTCGTGGCGGTGACCGGCGGCCGCCTCGCTACGCTTCAGGACGGGCCGCCGGACGGACCTCCGATCGTCCTCCTGCACGGGGCGTCGGCCAACGCGTCAGACCCGATGGAAGGGGTGGGTCGCCGACTCGCCGCCCGGGGTTTCCGGGTCATCGCCTTCGACCGGCCGGGATTCGGCTGGAGCGATCGGATCGCGGGCGCCGAGGCTGCCGATCCATCCGTCCAGGCCCGGCTGATCGCCGAGGCGTTGGAGCACATGGGCGTCGGCCCGGCGCTGGTGTTCGGCCATTCCTGGGCGGGGGCCCTGGCGTTGGCACTGGCCCTCGATCATCCCGAGCGGGTCACAGCCCTGACCCTCGCCGCCCCCGTGGCGATGCCCATGCCGGACCGGATGCCGGACCTGCCCTGGTACTGGAAGCTCGCCGTGAAGCCACCTGTGGCGTGGCTGCTCAGCCGGACAATCGGGCCGCCCCTGGCGCAGCACTTCCTGCCGGAGGCGGCGCGGCGGGTCTTCCAGCCCCAGGCGGCGAACCCGGACTACCCGGAACTGGCCCGTGCCGATCTGGTCCTGCGGCCCGGAACCCTGCTGGCGAATGTGCAGGACCTCCTCGGATTGTCGCGGGCGCTCGCGGGACAGAGCCCGCGCTATGGCACGATCCGGGTTCCCACCCTGGTCATCTCCGGGGAGGCGGACCCGATCGTCCGGAGCGAATCGCAGGCGGTGCCCCTGGCGCGGGCAATTCCAGGTGCCCGGCTCGTTCTCCTGCCGGGGATCGGGCACATGCTGCAGTACGTGGCCGCAGAGCGCGTGGTCGATGAGGTCGCTCGGCTCTCACGTGCGGTGACAGGGACCCCCGCAGCCATGCCGGCCGCGACCCGCTGAGCCGAAGGTCGATCACCGCGTCATCATCAGCCTCGCCGGCCGATGTCGTCAGGCCGACGTTCGCGGCGGCCACCCTAAGGCGCCGCGAACGCGCGATCACCCGGCCCGCCCCGCGGCGCGCGTCCCCGACGAGAGGACGGCCCCGGCATGGCGCGGCGCGGCAAGCCCGTCACGCCTTCTCGGCGTGCTCGCGGGTAATGAAGGCCAGCCGGACGAGGTTCGTCGCCCCCGGCGTACCGAACGGCAGACCCGCCACCACGATGACCCGGTCACCCACCGCGGCGAACTTCTCGCGCACCGCGAATTTTGCCGCCCGGAACGACATGTCGTCCACGTCGCTGGCATCCTTGGTGACGATCGGATGCGTGCCCCAGGCCAGGGCGAGGCGGCGCGCGGTCTCGCGCCGGGGCGTCAGCGCGATCACGGTGGCGTTCGGGCGCTCGCGGGAGAGGCGGAGCGCCGTCGAACCCGAATTGGTCCAGGCCATGATGGCGTCGAGATTCAGCGCGTCGACCATCTGGTGAGCGGCCGCCGCAATGGCGTCGGCCGCCGTCTCGTCGGGGGTGGCGCTCTGCGCCCGGATGATCGACCAGTAGATCTGGTCCCGCTCGACCTGCTCGGCGATGCGGTTCATGGTTTCCACGGCGCCGATCGGATGCGCGCCCGAGGCGCTCTCGGCCGAGAGCATCACGGCGTCCGCGCCCTCGTAGACCGCGGTGGCGACGTCCGAGACTTCGGCGCGGGTGGGCACCGGCGCGGTGATCATCGATTCGAGCATCTGGGTGGCGACGACGACGGGCTTGCCGTAGCGCCGCGCGCCGCGGGTGATGCGCTTCTGAACGCCGGGAACCTGCTCCAGCGGCATCTCCACGCCGAGGTCGCCGCGGGCGACCATCAGGCCGTCGGAGATCTCAAGGATCTCGTCCAGGCGCGTGAGCGCCTGAGGCTTCTCGATCTTGGCCATCACCAGGGCGCGGCCGGCACAGACCTTCTTGACCTCGGCCACGTCCTCGGGCCGCTGGACGAAGGAGACGGCGATCCAGTCGGCGCCCGCGTTCAGCCCGGCATCGAGATCCGCCCGGTCCTTGTCGGTCATCGCCGGCACAGGGATCACGGTGTGGGGCAGCGACACGCCCTTCCGGTTGGAGATCCGCCCACCGACCTCGACCCGCGTCACCGCCCGGTTCTCCGAAGTCTCGACCACCGAGAGCCGCAGCTTGCCGTCGTCGAGCAGGATCGCGTGGCCCGGCTCGAGGGCCTGGAGGATCTCGGGATGCGGCAGGTGACAGCGCGCGGCGTCGCCCGGGCTCGGGTCGCCATCCAGCACGAAGGTCGCGCCGGCCTCGATCATCGCGGCCCCCTCCGCGAAGGTGCCGAGCCGCAGCTTCGGACCCTGCAGGTCGACCAGAATCCCGATCGGCCGCTTGGCCTCGCGTTCGATGGTGCGGATCGCCTCGACCTTCTCGGGCAGTTTCTCCCGCGGAAGGTGGCTCATGTTGAGGCGGAACACGTCCACGCCCGCGCGGAACAGCCGCTCGATCATCTCCGGCGAGTCGGAGGCCGGCCCGAGGGTGGCGACAATCTTCGTACGGCGCGAGCGTTTCAAGTGTAATCCTCCCGATGTTTTCGGAGCAAGGCGAACAGCATCGCCCAGTCTTCATGATGTGCGCGGGTGTGAGCATCCCGCGCACGACAGCGTCAAGTGCGCCGTCTTCCGGTCAAGGCTTCGCGGGTGCGTCCGCCCGGCTGGGGTCGGTGAGCTGGATCGTCCAGCTCTTCTGCTCGCCGGTATCGACTTCGAAGAAGCCGTTGCGGTCGAATCCGCGAGCCAGACAATCCTCGATCCCGCGGATCGTGAACTCGGAGTCGCGCGTGCACATCAGAGACCGCCCGCTCCACTCGCCGCCGCGGGTGTAGTCGACCGCGAAGACATAGTAGAACCGGGCAGCCAGCGCGCCTTTCAGCAGCGTCTCGCAGGCCTTCGGCGCCAGATCCCACCAGCCCTCCGTCACCCAGCCCTGCGGATCGCGGTATCCCAGCGAGATGCCGACCTTGCTGCCGGTCTGGTTGCACAGGCGCAGGTCGGCCTTCGCGGGGCTCGCGCAGACGAGCGCGAGGCCGAGCGCCATGAATGCGGGAAGGATCTGAGCCGCCGGAACCCGAAGCCTAATCGACGAGGATGATGCGGCAGTCGTTGACATTGGTACAGGTCGGGCCGGGGTTCACGAGGTCGCCGAGGGCCGCGAAGAACGCGGTGGAGTCGTTCTGCTCCAGCATCGCGGCCGGGTCGAGGCCGGCGGCCCGGGCGCGCTCCAGCGTGGTCGGGTCGATCAGGCCGCCGGCCGGATCGGTGGCGAGGCCGCGGCCGCCATCGGTGCCGTCGGTGTCGGCGCTGATGCCGGAGATGCCGGGCTCCCCGTCCAGCGCCACCGCGAGCGCCATCGCGTATTCCTGATTCGGACCGCCGTTGCCCTCGCCCCGGATCGTGACGGTGAGTTCGCCCCCAGAGATCAGCGCGACACGCCGCCCGGCCGCCTTGTGCCGCTTGGCCTCCGCCGCATGCTCGGCCGCGACCTCGCGGGCTTCGCCCTCCAGGTCGGCGCCCAGCATGACCGGCTCGTAGCCCGCGGCGCGGGCCGCCTCGGCGGCCGCGTTCAGCGCGTCGATCGGGCGGGCGATGATCTTGTACTCGGCGCGGGCGAAGGCGGGATCGCCGGCCTTCGGCGTCTCGTTGTTCGGATCGTTGAGGAGGCGCACCGCTTCCTCGGGCAGCGGGATGCCGCGCTTCGCGCAGATGGCGCGGGCGTCGGCGAGGGTCGAGGGATCCGGCACCGTCGGGCCCGAGGCGATCACCGCCGGATCGTCGAAGGGCACGTCCGAGATCGCCAGCGTCAGGATCCGCCGGGCGTTGCGGGCCGCGAGCGCGAGGCGGCCGCCCTTGATGCGGGAGATGTGCTTGCGCACCGTGTTGATCTCGCCGATCGGCGCGCCCGAGCGAAGCATCGCCCGGGTAATCGCCTGCTTCTCGGTCAGCGTCAGGTCGCCGGCCGGGGCGATCCAGTTGGCCGAGCCGCCGCCCGAGAGCAGCACCAGCACCTCGTCGTCCGGACCGGCCTCGGTGGCGAGGCGCAAGGCCTCCTTCGTGGCGGCGATGCCGGCCTCGTCGGGGACCGGATGGCCCGCCTCGACCATGTGGATCCCCGGCGCCTCCTGCCCGTAGCCGTGCCGCGCCACCGCGAGGCCGACGATCCGGTCGTCGCCCAGGCCGTGCTGCTGCCGGTAGAACCGGCTCGCCACGGCGCTCATGCTGCCCGCGGCCTTGCCGGCGGCGAGGATGATCAGCCGGCCCGGGCTCGGCTCCGGAAGGTGGGGCGGCAGGGCGAGATCCGGATGGGCGGCGCGGATCGCCGCCGTGAGGATCGCGTCGAGCAGCGCGCGATGCGCCTGGATGGCCGGATCGGCGACGGGCGGTACGGTCTCGGTCATGGCGTCGAACGGGCTCCTCTCTCGATTGTGTCGCGCGATCCCCGCCCGTTTCTCCCGGGGGCGGCGGGCCCGTTTCTTGCCGTGAGCGCACGATCCTTGATAGGTGATCTGCCCGAGCGGCCGCGCCACGGCAAGCGCCATCGGCGCCCTCGCACAGATCTGAAGACCTCGGAGCCCCGTGACCCGTCCGGAGACAGAAGCGGCCGCCCTGCCGGAGCATCCCTGCGAGATCATCCCGGGCGATCCGGCCTGCGGCCTCGTGATCGCCTGCGACCACGCCTCCAATTTCGTCCCACCGGACATCGATCTCGGTGTGCCGGCCGCCGAGTTCGGACGGCACATCGCCTACGACATCGGTGCCGCAGCGGTCACGCGCCGCCTCGCCGCCAGCCTGAACGCGCCGGCGATCCTCACCAACTTCTCCCGCCTGATCATCGACCCGAACCGCGGCCGCGCCGATCCGACCCTGGTGATGCGGCTCTCCGATGGCGCGATCGTGCCGGGGAATGCCCGAATCGACGAGGCCGGCAAGCGGGCGCGGATCGCCCGGTTCTACGCCCCCTTCGACGCGGCCATCGATGCGGCCGTCGCGGCGGCCGAGCGGGCCGGCCGGCCGCCGGTGATCCTGACCATGCACAGCTTCACGCCCTACTGGCGAGGCATCGCGCGGCCCTGGCAGGTCGGCATCCTGTACGACCGGGACGAGCGCTTCGCCCGTCCCCTCATCCGCGCCCTCGAGGAGGATCACGCCGGGCTGACGGTCGGCGACAACCAGCCCTATGGCGGTGGCCTACCCGGCGATACGATCGACCGGCACGCGACGGCGCGGGGCCTGCCCAACGCCCTCGTGGAGATCCGCCAGGACCTCATCGCGGGCGAGACCGGTCAGGGGGAGTGGGCCGACCGCTTCACCCGCGTCCTGCGCCCGCTCCTGGCGGCTTGATCCGATCCGGGCGGAGCCCAAGATCAACGCCTTCGCCCCGACCAGAAGAGACTTGCCGCCCATGACCGAGATCGACACCCGGACGCAGACGGAGCTTGAGGCGGCCGTCTTCCGCCGCCTCGTCGCGCACCTGCGCGACCGGACAGACGTGCAGAACATCGACCTGATGAACCTGGCGGGCTTCTGCCGAAACTGCCTGTCGAACTGGCTGAAGGACGCCGCCGACGAGAAGGGCGTGCCCCTCACCAAGGATCAGAGCCGGGAAGCCGTCTACGGGATGCCCTACGCCGAGTGGAAGGCCCGCCACCAGACCGAGGCGAGCCCCGAGCAGCAGGCCGGCTTCGCGGCCGCGCAGGCGAAGGAACACTGACGCGTGCAACCCGCGATCCCCGTCCGGTGGGGAATCGGCTAAGCTTCCGGTAAGACCGGCCCGTTAACCACGGGTCGAGGGCGCGACCGCGCCGCACAGTCCGGAGAGCCTCATGAACGCCCATTCGATGCCCACCGCAGCGCAGCGGCCCGGCGGCGACGTGTCGTCCGCCGAAGGGGTCGCCGCCGACGAGCTGAAGCAGTTCATCGAGCGCCTGGAGCGGCTGGAAGAGGAGAAGGCCGGCATCATGGGCGACATCAAGGAGGTGTTCGCCGAGCTCAAAGGCCGCGGCTTCGACGCCAAGGCGGTGCGCACGATCCTGCGGATCCGCAAACAGGATCACAGCGAGCGCCAGGAGCAGGAGGCGATCCTAGAGCTCTACTTGCAGGCGCTGGGCATGGCGTAGGCCGCCGCTCCGACGCTGGGCGGCGCGCCACTGCGAGCGCCGCCCGCCGTCGGATCCTGATCGCCCGGCGGGAGCCGGCTTAGCGCGGATCGGCGGCGGCCGACTGGGTCGCCTCGGAGAGGCCGAGGGTCCGGCCCGGATACCCGGCCGCGTCAAAGTAGCGGGTCCCGTCGACCGTCTGGTGCCTGAGCACCGTCACCTGCCCGGCCGCGTCCGGCTCCGAGCGCAGCAGCTGCATCGTGAAATCTGGGGTGCCGCCATTGGCCAGCGCCTCCGTGAGCACCCGCCCGACCAGCTTGCCCTTGGCCGGGATCGTGAGGTCCAGGATCCGGGCGATCGTCTGCCCGAGATCGGCGTTGCTGGCCGGAACCGGGCTCTCGATCCCCGTCCTGAAGCTCGGTCCGGCGGCGCCCATGACGTTGCGGGTGTCCGCCCGCGAGAAGCTGCCGTGCATGCCCTGGCCCTGCTGCAGCACGGTGTCGGACACCTCGACCCCGCAGGTCGTCGGATCCGCGCAGCCCGTCGAGAAGCTGCGGAAGTTCACCACGATGGCCGGCATCGGCGTCAGGGCCGACCCGTCGAGGGCGATGCTGGCGAGCGGCAGCGTCCCGGGGATCGATCCGAGGGCCGCGCTGACGAAGAGGCCGCTGACGTAATCCTGGCGGGACAGGACCTCCACCACCCGGCGCGCCAGCGCCGCGTCGCCGGCCGGCAGGTAGACGAGATCCGATCCGCCGTTCGCCGCGACCACCACGTTGGGCCTCGCCGGATCCGCGCCGATCAGGCCGTTGGCCCGGCTGGGGAAGCTGTCGGGTCCGAGCTTCGCGCCCTTGGCGTCCGGATCGAACAGGCCGAGGCCCAGCCCGTGCGCCAGGTCGATGGCCAGGGATCCGGGCGGGAGCTGATGCTTCGGCACGCCCTTGTAGATCTGCGTCGCCGCGAAGCTCGTCGCGCTCTCCTTCGAGATGGTCGAGAAGCCGTGGTCCGAGGTCAGGATCACGTCGGTGGTATCCGCCAGGCCCTGATCCTTCAGGGCCGCGAGAAGCTCGGCGAGGTTGGCGTCCGCGTTGCGGATGGCGGCAAGGCTCGTCGGCCCGTTGATGCCCGGCACCAGCTGCCCGAGACTGTCGCCCTGGTTGTGCTGCGTGCCGTCCGGATCGCGTGACCAGTAAACCAGAACGAAGGGATTCCCGCGGGCCTTGAACAGGGGCAGCACCGCCCGGGTCGCGACGGCCGTGAAGTATCCCTGCTGCTCGACATTGGCCGCCAGGGTCCCGGGTCTGTCCGCCGTTCCGGCCTCGCCATTCGCGCCTCGCTTCGGGGCTTCCAGCGGCAGGCCGGCGGCGACGAGGCGCGTGCGAAGGTCCTCGCTCAGCGGGATGCCGCCGGACCGTCCGGTGCTGTCATCGACGAGGACGGTGTCCTGGCCGGACCGCGCCGTGTGGTCGAAGACCAGCGACGGCCCGAGCTCGCCGATGCTGGCCGTCGATAGGCCCTTGGCGTGGGCGGCCCGAAGGATCGTCTCTTCGTTGAGGTAGTTCCCGGCGAAGTGCTCATCCACATCGCCGAGCACCGGATCGCTCTCGAGGAACGGGGTCAGGCTGTCGCCGGCACCGGGCACCGGGAAGGCCGTGTAGATCGTGTTGCCGAACTGGCCGGTATCACCGAGCAGGTGCCCCGTCGCCATCGCGGTGGCGTTGGGCAAGGTGAAGGTCGGGAACAGCGAGTGCGTGTTGGTGAAGCGCACGCCGGCCCGCACGAGCCGATCCATGGCGGGTGCGTTGGCTGCGTTCACCATGCCGTAGCGCAGGCCGTCGGCGACGAAGAGGACGACGTTGCGCGGCGCTGCCTGCGCGGGGGCCGTGGCCGCGACGGCGAAGCCGATCAGACACGAAACAAAGACACGCCGCATCCCGAATCTCCGAGCACTCCACGAAGCGGGGTGGGCCCGGACGATGACAGCGGCGTGACGGCGACGGCGGACGGAACGCGCCCGGCCGGGCCTGAAGTCGGACGGGGTAGCGTGCGATCCCCTCGTCCACGATGGAAGAGGGGATGCTTCACCCGCCGGTGGCGGCAGGATCGCTGGGTTCGCGCCCCAGCGACCCGACTCACGCCGCGCGCTTGGACCGGTTCAGAAGCTTCCGGTTCACCAGCACCTCGGCGATCTGCACGGTATTGAGGGCTGCGCCCTTCCGGAGGTTGTCCGAGACGCACCAGAAGTTCAGGCCATTCTCGATCGTCGCGTCCTCGCGGATGCGCGAGATGTAGGTCGCGTCCTCGCCGGCGGCCTCGTGGGGCGTCATGTAGCCACCGTTCTCGCGCTTATCGATGACCAGCACGCCGGGGGCGGCGCGCAGGATCTCGGTCGCCTTCTCGGCGGAGAGCGGCTTGTCGAACTCGATGTTCACCGATTCCGCGTGCCCGATGAAGACCGGGACGCGGACGGCCGTGGCCGTCAGCTTGATCTTCGGGTCGAGCATCTTCTTGGTCTCGGCGACCATCTTCCACTCTTCCTTCGTGTAGCCATCCTCCATGAACACGTCGATGTGGGGGATGACGTTGAAGGCGATGCGCTTGGTGAACTTGCCGCCCTGCTTGATCTCGCCGGCGGTGAAGACCGCGCGGGTCTGGTTGAACAGCTCGTCCATCGCCTCCTTGCCGGCGCCGGACACCGACTGGTAGGTCGAGACCACGACGCGCTTGATCGTGGCCGCCTCATGCAGCGGCTTCAGAGCGACGACCAGCTGCGCGGTCGAGCAGTTCGGGTTGGCGATGATGTTGCGCTTCGTGAAGCCCACGATGGCGTCGGCGTTCACCTCGGGCACGATCAGCGGCACGTCCGCGTCGTAGCGGAAGGCCGACGAGTTATCGATCACCACGCAGCCCTGCTGGCCGATGCGCGGCGACCATTCCTTCGACGTCTCGCCGCCGGCCGACATCAGGCAGATGTCCGTGTCGGAGAAGTCGTAGGTGTCGAGCGTTTTGACCTTGAGCGTCTTGTCGCCGTAGGAGACTTCCTGACCCTGGCTGCGGCGCGAGGCCAGTGCCACGACCTCGTCGGCGGGGAAAGCCCGCTCCGCCAGGATATCGAGCATCTCGCGGCCCACGTTGCCCGTGGCGCCGACGACGGCAACCTTGTAGCCCATTTCTCGTCTCCGCGCGCTTAAACCCCGATCAATCCGGGTACCGCGCTCCTGCTGAATGGCCGGCCGAAGGATCGTTCGGGCCGGACGGGCGCCCGCCGAACGGGCGCGGCCGCAGAACCCGGCCTCGCCTGAGGTGGGATCGACAGTCGCGGCGAGCAAGGCGCGCAAGGGCCTGCGCTGTCAAGGCCGAAGGCCCCGCAACGATTGATTCACCCTGCGGCCGGGAAATCCGTGACGGGTCGCCCGACGGGAAAGGGAATTCAATCCTTGTCGCCCAGTGTCGCGGACGCGCCATGAGGTCTCCTATCCGCGCCGAGCACCATGCCCATCGGATCAGCGCACACGGTCGAGCCATTCGGACCCCGCCTGTCCTCCCGGCGGACATCGTCGCCGGCGACCCTCGGCCTGCGCATGGCGCTGGCCTCAGGCCTGATCGCGCTCGTGTGCGTCTACGCGTGGCGGCCCGGCAGACCGGTGACCGTGTCCGAACAGCGGGTGGAGGCGCCTTTCGTGCCGTCGATGACGGCGGTTCCGGCTCCGCCCCCGCTGCCCACCGCCCGCCTCGGTCTCGCCGTGGCCGGACTCGATCCTGCGCGCGTCTCGGCCCGGTTCGATCCGAGGACCGGTCAGCGCGAGGACACCCTGACCCGGGGTGATTTTGCCACCGATGAAACGCCGGCCCTGCGGGTCACCCTGACGCGCGGCCCATCGCCAGGGCCCGTGCCGACATTGTTCGTGCTCATGGCCCGGCGTGCCGCCGGCGGGCCGGTCCTCGACGGACCGGCGCTTTCGGTCGTGCGGACCGGCGCGCGCGGTCTGATCGCCACCAAGTTCGGCGCGGTGGAGACCCTCGAAGTGACCTTCGGTGGCGCCGCGCGGCGGACCTGCACCGGGTTCGTGACGCGCAACACCGAAACGTTCCGGCTCGATGGCTGGGCGTGTGCGCCCCTGGGTCATCCCCCGAGGCCGGAATCGCTGGCCTGCACGCTCGATGCGCTGAGCCTCGTGGACCTCTCCGATCCCGGGACGACGGCCGCCTTCGCTGCCGCACCGGAGCGCGTCTGCCCGTCGGTCGTCACCGTCGGAGAGTCCGCCGGCAGGACCGGATCGATCGCGAAGCGTTCGCAAAATAAAAAATGAGGCCGGAGTGTGGCAAAACGCACAAGCTCGGCCATTCCGCTGGAACAACAGCCCCGCTCAAGCGTCTTCTCCTCAAAGGCGGCGAACTGTTAAGCTTCGATCGCCATAGTGTTCGGCACTCTCACACAAGGTTGGCCATGCGCTCGCTCAAGATCGCCCTCCTCGGCGTCATCGCCGCCGCCGGCCTCGGCGCCGCGGCCTCCGCGCCGGCCCAGGCTCAGGATGGCTTCGTTCGCGGCCCGGTCTACAGCGTCGGCCGGCCGCTCCCGATCCGCGTGCGTCCGCGCAGCTGGCTCGACGCTGGCAACGTGCCGCTGTCCTCGGGCGTTCCGGGCGCCGGCGGCTCGCGCAACCCCGCCCTCAATCCCTATCTGATCGCCGCGTCCAACCAGCTGACGCCGCCCTACGGCCCGACCGACCGCTTCGGCCGCGGCATCCTGCCGGATCCGATCACCAACGGCCCGTTCATCGGTGCGCGGTCCTCGGCCATCCGCAACGTCGACCTGTCCTTCGTCGACCGCCTGGATCCGACTTCGCCGCTCTACGGCCGGCCCTACTGAGGCGCGTTCGCCCCCACACGACGACGTCGATGGAGCGCGGACCCTCGGGTCCGCGCTCTTCGTTTTTGGGACCGGACGCACCGGGACTTCACGGCGATCGGTTATGCTGTATGCCAAGCCATCAGAAGCAGCCGCGTCGGCTGCCGCTGACGGGATCTGGGCCATGAAGCCGTTCGACTGGGTCACGGGCTATCCGTCGCTGCGCATGCCGATGTTCGGGCGCAACTGCGTGGCGACCTCGCATGCGCTGGCCGCTCAGGCCGGCATCCAGATGCTTCAGGCCGGCGGCAACGCCGTCGACGCGGCGATCGCCGCGGCGGCGGCCAAGACGGTCACCGAGCCGTGCAGCAACGGCCTCGGCTCGGACGCCTTCTGCATCCTGTGGGACGGGCAGGCCCTGCACGGCCTCAACGCCTCCGGGGGAGCGCCCGCGGCGTGGACCTCGGATTACTTCGCCCGCAAGTACGGCACAGCGGAGCGCCCGCCGATGCGAGGCTGGGACTCCGTCACCGTCCCCGGGGTCGTCGGCGCCTGGGCGGCGCTGAGCGAACGCTTCGGCCGCCTGCCCTTCGCCGACCTGATGCAGCCCGCCATCCGCATCGCCGAGCGCGGCTATCTCGCACCCGTGGTGGTCCAGCAGAAATGGGCCGCCGCCGCCCGGATCGAGGCGATCACCCGCCAGCCGGGCTTCTCGGAGTTCTTCCTGCCGCGGGGCCGTGCCCCCGACGTCGGCGAACTCGTGACCTTCCCCGGCGCCGAGCGGACGCTCCGGTTGATCGCCGAGACCAGGGGCGAGGCTTTCTACCGGGGCGAGATCGCGGAGGCGATCGCCGCACACGCGCGAGCCCATGGCGGCGCGATGACGGCGGCCGACCTCGCGGCGTTCCGGCCCGAATGGGTGACGCCCACCGCCAAGGATTATCGCGGCCACACGCTGCACGAGATCCCGCCGAACGGTCAGGGCATCGCCGCGCAGATCGCGCTCGGTATCCTCGAACAGTTCGACCTCGCCGGGATGGCCGTGGACGGGCCGGAGGCCCAGCATCTCCAGATCGAGGCCATGAAGCTCGCCTTCAGCGACACCTACCGGTACGTCGCCGATCCCCGCAGCATGGAGGTGACCCCGGAGGCGATGCTCGACCCGGCCTATCTGGCGGAGCGCGCCAAGCTGATCGACCGGAACCGCGCCCAGGTCTTCGGGCCGGGGAAGCCTCCGGCCGGCGGCACGATCTATCTCACCGCCGCCGACGAGAGCGGCATGATGGTGAGCTTCATCCAGTCGAACTTCATGGGTTTCGGCTCGGGGGTCGTGGTGCCGGGCTGGGGGATCTCCCTGCAGAATCGCGGCTACGGCTTCGTGCTCGACCCGGCGAGCCCCAACGCGGTCGCGCCGGGCAAGCGGCCCTTCCACACCATCATCCCGGGCTTCCTGACCAGGGACGGCGCGCCGGTGATGAGCTTCGGCGTCATGGGCGGCAACATGCAGCCGCAGGGACACGTCCAGACGCTGGTGCGGATGCTCGACCACGGCCAGAACCCGCAGGCGGCCTGCGACGCACCGCGCTGGCGGGTGAACGAGGGTCTCGACATCAATGTCGAGGCCGCGATGCCGGCCGCGACCCTCGACCGGTTGAAGGCCCTCGGCCACCGCCTGGAGGTGATCGAGGACAGCTACCAGGATTTCGGCGCCGGCCAGTTCATCTGGCGGATGGGCGATCCCGCCGTCGAGGGCTACGTGGCGGCGAGCGACCCGCGGCGGGACGGGCAGGCCGTGGTCTGGTGAGGCGCTACTTCACCTGCACGCTGTCCACGACCTCGCGGAACTTGGCGAGCACGCCCGTGCGCTGATCCTCGCGGACGACACCCAGGGCGCGCAGGTAGCCGTCCGGGGCGAACCGGATGGTCTGCGAGACCACCACCGGCACGTTGGTCGGCTGATCGATGGCGCGGGCCACGATCTCGTGCCACTCGACGCCGTTCGAGCGGTAGCTCTGCGCACGCTCGATGACGAAGTCCTTGAGGGTCTGGTTCGACGCCAGGGCGGCGCGGGCGAAGCCGTCCCGCTGCTCGGCGGTGGGCGGCTGCTGGACCGCCTGCGCCAGCACGAGGATCGGCTGCTCCAGGTTCTGCATCTGATCCTTGGGGCCCTGGGTCAGCAGGACCGAATTGCCGGCCAGAACCCGCACCGGGCGGAAGCCCGCCATGTCGGAGATTCGGAAGGGCAGCGCGTCGATCTGCTGGGTCAGGCTCAGGGCCGGGCGCACGGCGACGCCGGTCACCATCTTGCGCATCGTTGCCTCGGTCTCGGCATCCGGCAGCGCCTGGGCGATGATCAGTCCCGTGACGGTGGGCGCACCGACGACCAGGATCCACTTGCGGATCGCCGGCGTGGAGGCGTTGGGGTCGGCGGGCTGCTCGCCGGTGTAGAGCATGCCCTCGTTGTCGCCGATCTTGACCTCCTCGCGCTTCTCGACCGCGAAGCCCTGGCTCAGGAGGTTCGCGTCGGTGAAGCCGCTGACGAGCTCCGCGAAGGCGTTCGGCGGCAGCTCCACCACCGACAGGGTCGCGCCGCCCTCCTTGCGCTCGAAGCCCGAGAAGCGCCGCGACAGCGACATGTCGGACGGCGGGTCGAAGCCGAAGCGGGACCCCGGCGGGAAGACGGGATCACCGGCCCGGGCGGCGGAACCGAGGCTGGCCGCCAGGGCGGCCGCGCAGAGAGCACGCCCGAGATGCAGCGTCAGGTTGCGCACCAGCATCGGAACTCGGTTCTCCTCTCGGGCCCGCCCCGGGGCTCCGACCGCGATGGGTCTGCCCGACGACCGGATCTGTCAAGCCGCGAGCGAATGGCGCCGGGCATCACGATGAAGGGAGATCGTCGGGAGTCGGCCAGGCCGATGCCGGCGCCGCCGCCCCGTCATGGCGTGCCGCAGGGGGTGACGCGCCGGAGCGTGAGGTTGCAGCGACCGTCCGGAGGCAGCTCCCCCAGGAGACTCTTTTCGGCGAGACGATCGCCGACGGGATAGAGCCGGTCGACCCCGTGGAAAATCAACCGCGAGGGGCCCCCGATCACGAGGGCATCGCCCGAGGACAGGCGGATCGAGCGCGTCGGGTCGGTGCGCCGCAAGCCGCCGTAGCGGAACAGGGCGTCCGCGCCGAGCGAGAGCGAGAGCACCGGCGCGCTGAACTCCGCCTCGTCGCGGTCCTGATGCAGGCCCATGCGGGTTCCGGGGGCGTAGAGATTGATCAGGCAGGCCTCAGGCGCGGCCGGACACGCCGCAAGCGCCGCCCAGGCTGCGAGCGCGGTCGCGGGCATGGCGGGCCAGGGACGGCCGGTCTCGGGATGCGCCGGCTGGTAGCGGTAGCCCCGGACGTCCGACACCCAGCCGAGCGGCCCGGCATTCGACATGCGCACCGAGAAGGGCTTGCCGGTCCGGGGCATGCGCGGTGTGACGGGCGGGGCGTCGGCGAGGATGGCGGCGATCTCGGCCGCGAGCCGGGCGCGGGCCGCCGCGTCGAGGTAGCCCGGATGGTGGATCAGCCCGGGCGCGAGCGCGGTCGCCATTCAGGCCCCGTCGCCGTCCCGGGCGAGAACCGTCTTCGAGGCGACCGTCGTATCGGCATTCAGGCGATAGACCAGCGGCACGCCCGTCTTGATCTGAAGATCCGGAACGGAATCTTCGCCCAGGCGGTCGAGAACCATCACGAGGGCGCGCAGCGAGTTGCCGTGCGCCGCCACCAGCACGCGCTCGCCCGCCATCACCCGGGGCAGGATCGCCGTGATGTAGCAGGGCAGGACCCGCGCGGCGGTGTCCTTCAGGCTCTCGCCTCCGGGGGGCCGCACGTCGTACGACCGGCGCCAGGCATGGACCTGCGCCTCGCCCCATCGGGCGCGGGCGTCGTCCTTGTTGAGCCCCGCGAGATCGCCGTAGTCGCGCTCGTTCAGCGCGCGGTCGCGCGCGACCGGAATGCCCTGCAGGCCCATCTCCTCCAGGATCAGGGAGCAGGTGCGCTGTGCCCGGACCAGCTCGGAGGTGAACGCCGCGTCGAAGCCGTAGCCGTCGCGCCCGAGCGCCGTGCCGGCCGCCCGGGCCTCCGCGACGCCGCGCTCCGTCAGGTCCGGGTCGCGCCAGCCCGTGAACAGGTTCTTGAGGTTCCACTCGCTCTGGCCGTGCCGGACGAGGACGAGGAGCCGCTCCATGGCCGCAGCGCCTCCGGTCACAGGCCGAGCACGTCCGCCATGGCGTAGAGGCCCGGCGGCTTGGGATGCGCCCAGAGCGCCGCCTTGACGGCGCCCGCGGCGAACAGGCCGCGATCGGCGGCGTGGTGGCTGATCGTGAGGCTCTCGCCGATCCCGGCGAAGGTCACGCTGTGGTCGCCCACGACGCTGCCGCCCCGCAGGGTGGCGAAGCCGATGTCGCCGGGCTTGCGGGCGCCGGTGATCCCGTCCCGGGTCGAGACGCGGACGGCCTTCAAGTCCACGCCGCGGCCCTCGGCGGCGGCCTCGCCCAGCATCAGCGCCGTGCCGGAGGGCGCGTCCACCTTCATGCGGTGGTGCATCTCCAAGATCTCGATGTCGAACTCGTCGCCCAGCGACTTGGCCACCCGCCGCACCAGCTCGGTCATCAGGTTGATGCCGAGCGACATGTTGCCCGACTGCACGATGCGGGCGTGGTAGGACGCCGCCTTCAGCTTCGCCAGATCCTCCTCGGACAGGCCGGTCGTCCCGACGACGTGGACGATGCGGGCCTGGGCGGCGAGTTCCGCGAAGGCCACGGTGGCGGCCGGGGCCGTGAAGTCGAGCACGCCGTCGGCGGCCGCGAAGGCCGCGAGCGGATCGTCCGTCACGGGGACATGGAGGGCCGGCAGACCAGCGAGCGTCCCGGCGTCCTGCCCCAGCGCTGGGGAGCCCGCCCGCTCGATCGCCGCGGACAAGGTGCAGCCCTCGGCCTGGGCCACCGCGCGCACCAGCATCCGACCCATGCGCCCGTCGGCGCCGACCACCACCAGCCGCATCCCGAGTCCCATCTCCGTCAGGGGCGTAGAGGGGTCGGACCCTGTCGGCCCGACCCCTCCCGCGTTGTCCGTCACCCCGGAAGACGCCGTCACGGCGCCCGGGGCTCGAACGGCCTCAGTCCTTCTCGGGCGCGATCTGTTCCAGCCCGCCGATGTGCTTCTGCGCGTAGAGCGGCAGGCCGATCTGCTTGATCAGTTCCAGTTGCGTCTCGAGGAAGTCGATATGGCCTTCCTCATCGGTCGCCAGATCCTCGAACAGGATCTTGGAGACGCGATCATTGATCGAATCACAGTACTGAGCAGCCTCAAGGTAGAGGCGGCGCGCCTCGTTCTCGGCGGCGAGATCGCACTCGATGATTTCCTGGACGTTCTGGCCGATCCGCAGCGGGTCGAGTTCCTGGAGGTTCGGGAACCCGTCGAGGAACAGGATCCGGTCGACGAACCGGTCCGCGTGGTTCATCTCCTCGATCGACTCCTTGCGCCAGAACTTGGCCAGGTCGATGTAGCCCCAGTCATTGAGCATGCGAAAGTGCAGCCAATACTGGCTGACGGCCGTCAACTCGCTGCGCAGTCCGCGGTTGAGGTACTCGATGACCTTGGTGTCGCCCTTCATGCCCCCGTACTCCTTACCGTTCTTTCAGGCGGGGGCAGAAGCATCAGGCTGCGACTCCCTCATCCGCAGTTTGGAATTTCACCAAACTACAGGCGCTGGCGCAAGCCGTCGTGCAGGCATGGCTGCCCTCGACGGCCGGCAACGGCCCAGCTACCGAGCCAAGGGCGCTCTGCATGATGGACCGGATGGTGCGGGCGCAGCGCCCGCATTTCGGGCTGCATCCCAGGCAGGCGTAGACCTGGGCGGGGGTGCGCGGGCAGCCCGGTCCGGGCGCGAGACACCCGCGAACCGCGCCATCCGATATGACATTACAAGAGCAGACGATCATCCGCGCCGCTAATCCCGCCATCCCCGTGCCCGCCACGGTCTTCCGGACCGCCCCGAGCTGCCGCGCCAGATTAGAAAGATTGAAAAGTAGCTTGCTTTTCAATGTTTTACTGGCCGGGGCGGACATGGCACCGCTGCTCCGGCGGGTCAAGGGCGGGCGATCGGAACGGGCCTCGAAGGGTCTGCCGCGCGCCCCTCAGCGGGCGAGTTCGCGCAGGCCCAGACGGATCAGGACCTTGGCCTCCGCACCCTCCCCCGCGCCCTTGAGCGCGGCCGCGATGGCGGCGGCGGCTTGGACCTGCGGGTAGCCGAGATTCACGAGCGCCGAGACCGCATCCGCCACCGGCTGCGGAGCCGCGCCCTCCTCAACGGCGCCGGTCAAGGCGACGAGGGCCGGATCGATGGGCGCGAAGGCCGGAGCCTTGTCCTTCAGCTCGGCCGCCAGCCGGGCCGCGAGCCGGGGCCCGACGCCGGGGGCACGGCTGATCGCGCCCTTGTCGCCCGTCGCGATGGCGCCGGCCAGGGCTTCGGGCTCCAGGACCGACAGCACCCCGAGGGCGACGCGGGCGCCGACGCCCTGGACGGTCTGGAGCAGCCGGAACCATTCGCGCTCGGCGTCCGATCGGAAGCCGTAGAGGCGGATCATGTCCTCGCGGACATGGGTCTCGATCGACAGCTCCGCCGGTTCGCCGACCTTGGGCATGCGCTGCAGTGTGCGCGCCGAGCAATGGGCGATGTAGCCCACCCCCGCCACGTCGAGGATCACGAAATCCTCGCCGAAGGAGTCCACCACGCCCTTGAGCTTGCCGATCATGCCATGCCTGCCCGCTGTTCAGGGCTGACTACAGAAGCGCGCCGGTCACCGCCAGACGTGCTTGAGCGCGCAGGGAGATCGTGAAATCACGGGCCCCGCGCCGGCCGGGCTTGGCCGCGCTCCGGGGGGACAAGAATGCGCGCGCCACTTCTCGCCCTGATCGGCCTCCTCTCCTTGGGGCCGGCTCAGGCAGCCGACGATCCGGCCGGCAAGGGCGTGCCGGTCGCGCCGAGTGCCGATCCGACGCAGGTGCGCCCGGGTGCCTACGTGCTGGATCCGGATCACGGCAAGGTCACGTGGTCGGTCTCGCATCTCGGCTACTCGACCTATTACGGCCAGTTCACCGGCCTGACGGGAACGCTGACCCTCGATCCCAAGGCGCCGGACAAGAGCCGGCTTGAGGTGAGCGTGCCGCTCGGCGGTGTGATCACCGGCAGCGCGCGCCTCAACGAGCACCTCGCGGCGCCGGATTTCTTCGACACCGCGAAGTTCCCGAACGCCACCTTCACGGCTACGACGGTCGAGCCGACGAGCCCGACGACGGCGCGGATCACCGGCGACCTGAACCTGCGCGGCACCGTGCGGCCGCTCGCCATCGACGCGACCTTCAACCAAGCCGGCATCCACCCGGTCGACCAGCGCTACACCGTGGGCTTCGACGGGCGCGCCGTCATCAAGAGGTCGGAGTTCGGGATCAACGCCTATCTCCCCCATCTCGGCGACGAGGTGACCTTGCGCATCGAGGGCGAGTTCAAGGCTGCCCCGTAGCGGTGCGTGCCGCACGGCCGCCGAGGGGGTTGGCGACACCAGGGAGTTTTGAGCTTTGCGGAGCCCACGTGCCATCGCCGCCTGTCTGAGTCTGCTCCTCGCCGGCCCGGCCGTCGCGCAGGTTCCGGTCGCCCCGACGAGCCCGGCCTCACCGCTCGACAACTACGCCGATGCCGCCTCCACGACGATCATCGCCGAGCAGGCCTGTCCGGGTGTCCAGGTCAGGGCCGGGCAGCTCACGACGCTGCGCCTCTCCGCCCGCGTGAATGCCGGCCAGGAAGCCCTGCTGGAGCAGAAGCTGCGGACCCGGTCGACCCAGGTGCGCCAGCAACTGGCCGCCGTGGGCCGCGAGGCCTGGTGCGCCGCGGCTCTGGCGGCCTTCGGTCCGCAGGGCACGGTCGCCAAGGGGATCCTGGTGACCGGCGCGCCGATCCGCTGATCCGGGCCGCGCGGATCGACGCGCGGATTGACATGTGGCGCCCGCGCCCGTAGTGACCCCGCATGGCGCGCGGCCTCCCTGAGGTCCGCGCGTTTCGCGTTGTCCGGGCACAAGCCCGTGCAATGACTTCAAACAAGAAGCCGGTCCAGGGGCAGCCGCCCCGGAGGCCGTTCGAGAACACGAGAGAACGATGTTCGCAGTCATCAAGACGGGCGGTAAGCAGTACCGCGTCGCCGCCAACGACACCATCACCATCGCCTCCCTGGCCGGCGAGGCCGGCGAGGCCGTGACCTTCGGCGAGGTCCTCCTGTTCGCCGACGGCGCGGGCGCGACCCAGGTCGGCGCACCGACCCTGTCGGGCATCAGCGTCACCGGCGAGATCGTGCGCCACGGACGCGACAAGAAGGTCATCGCCTTCAAGAAGCGCCGCCGGCAGAACTCGCGCCGCAAGCGCGGCCATCGCCAGGACCACACGGTCGTGCGCATCACCGGCATTTCGGCCTGACGCACGCCAGACGCTGGGCGCGTCCGGTCCCCTGAGGGACCGATCCGCGACCGCATCGAAGCCAAACAGAATTCGGAGCTCATCCCATGGCACACAAGAAGGCTGGCGGTTCGTCCCGCAACGGTCGCGACTCGGAAGGCCGGCGCCTCGGCGTCAAGAAGTTCGGCGCGGAATCGGTCATTCCGGGCAACATCATCGTGCGTCAGCGCGGCACCAAATGGCATCCCGGCGCCAATGTCGGCATGGGCAAGGACCACACGCTGTTCGCGCTGGTACCGGGCCATGTCCGCTTCGAGACGCGCCGCGGGCGCGCCTTCGTAGCCGTTACCCCGCTGGCCGAGGCCGCGGAATAAGAGGCGGGCGCCTTTGAGGCGAAGCTGGCGTCCCGCCCGGTGTCCCACACCGGACCGGAGACGTCGTTGCCGAGCCCCTGACGGGCCGGATCGGACGGAACCCCGGGGAGGATGGGACGCCATCCTCCCCTTCGTCGTCTTGAGGCGGTGACCCGGAGCCGGGAGCGCCGCCCTGCGAGGGCACGATGTTCCCCGATCTGACCCGTGATGACGTTTTCCGGATCGAGACGCGGCGGCTGTGGCTGCGCTGGCCGACCGCGAAGGACAGGGACGCGATCCTGAAGCTGGCCGGCGACCCGTCGGTCGCCGCGATGCTGGCGCGGGTGCCGCACCCGCTCCCGGCCCCGGTCGTGGATGCGTTCCTGCTTCAGGCACGCGCGCAGAACACCGCCGGTTCGGCCCTCACGCTCGCCCTCGCGCCGCGGGCGGCGCCCGGCAGCCTCATCGGTGTCATCAGCATCGAGGCGCCGGCCGACGCGCCGCCGGAGCTCGGCTACTGGCTCGGGCGGGCCTACTGGGGAAGCGGCCTGATGGCCGAGGCCGTGACGGCCCTGTGCCACGCCTTCTTCGCCTATACCGGCGGCGCGGAACTCTCGGCGTCGGCCCGCACGGTCAACCCGGCGTCCCGGCGCGTTCTGGAGAGCTGCGGCTTCGTGCCGGTCGGCAGCGCGATCCGGCCCTTCCCGGCGCGCGGTGAGGATCTGCCGGTCGATCTCTTCCGCCTCGACCGGCGGCGCTGGCAGAGGCCGTCGTCCGAGCCGGCGATGACGGCAGCCGCCTGAGGCGGCGCCACGGCGCCGGGGCTGGCCGGCGGCCGTCGACACGGTGATGGTGCGGGCCGCGAGCCCGCACCCGACAAAGGATTCAGGTCGTGAAGTTCCTCGACGAAGCCAAGGTCTATGTCCGCTCCGGTGATGGCGGTCCCGGCTGCGTCTCGTTCCGGCGGGAGAAGTTCATCGAGTTCGGGGGACCGAATGGCGGCGACGGCGGCCGCGGCGGCGATGTCTGGGTGGAGTGCGTCGAG
This sequence comes from Methylobacterium sp. A49B, assembly GCF_053346215.1. NCBI lineage: Bacteria > Pseudomonadati > Pseudomonadota > Alphaproteobacteria > Hyphomicrobiales > Methylobacteriaceae > Methylobacterium > Methylobacterium sp. A49B. The sequence goes on along the minus strand of NZ_JBKFBO010000120.1, from coordinate 74,031 downwards.
GGTCTCAACACCCTGATCGACTACCGCTATCAGCAGCACTTCAAGGCCCGGAAGGGCGAGCACGGCATGGGCTCGAACTGCCACGGCGCCAACGGCTCCGACGCGGTCCTGAAGGTCCCGGCCGGCACGCAGATCTTCGCCGAGGACGGCGAGACGCTGCTCGCCGACCTGACCGAGGTCGGCCAGAAGATCCGCCTCGCGAAGGGCGGCAACGGCGGCTTCGGCAACGCCTACTTCACCACCTCGACGAACCGCGCTCCGAAGCACGCCAATCCCGGCCAGGAAGGCCAGGAGATGTGGATCTGGCTGCGGCTCAAGCTGATCGCCGATGCCGGGCTCGTCGGCCTGCCGAATGCCGGCAAGTCGACCTTCCTGGCCAGCGTCACGGCGGCGAAGCCGAAGATCGCCGATTACCCGTTCACGACGCTGCATCCCGGGCTCGGCGTCGTGCGCTCGGACGGGCGCGAATTCGTCCTCGCCGACATCCCGGGCCTGATCGAGGGCGCGCACGAGGGCGTCGGGCTGGGCGACCGGTTCCTCGCCCACGTCGAGCGCTGCCGCGTGCTGCTGCACCTCGTGGACGGCACCACGGAGCATGCCGGCAAGACCTACAAGCTGGTTCGTGGCGAGATCGAAGCCTACGGCAACGGTCTCGCGGAGAAGCCCGAGGTCGTCGCCCTCTCGAAGGCGGATGCCCTCGACGCCGATACCCTGAAGAGCCAGGTTGCCAAGCTAAAGCGGGCGGCCGGTCGTGCACCGCTGGTCCTGTCCTCCGCCAGCCGGAAAGGCGTGCCGGAGGCGCTTCGGGCGCTCCAGGCGGAAATCGACGCCAGCGCGGAGGCCGAGCGGCAGCCGGCCGTGGCTTGGCAGCCGTGATTCGCGGGAGCTCCTGGCCCCCCGCGGCAGCCTGGTCCGGCCTGCGCCTCGCCGCCCTGCCGGAAGCCTGCGGACACCCGACAGGCCGCTGATCCAACGCCATCGTGACGGGTGATCGCCGCGAGGCGGAGTGGCTGTTCAACAGCGCGATCTTCGTTCAAATCGCCTCGATCGACCCGGACCCGCAAGCATCATGATCCCCGTCCTCGAAGATTTCCGCCGCGTCGTCCTCAAGGTCGGGTCGGCCCTCCTCGTCGACCGGGGGGCCGGGCGTCTGCGGCACGCCTGGCTCGCGGCGCTGGCTGAGGACATCGCCGAGTTGCACGCGCGCGGCGTCGATGTCCTGGTCGTCTCCTCGGGCAGCATCGCGCTCGGGCGCACCGTGCTCGGGCTGCCCTCCGGAGCCTTGCGGCTGGAAGAGAGCCAGGGTGCGGCCTCGGTGGGGCAGATCACTCTGGCGCGGCATTGGGCCGAAGCGCTCGGTCATCACGGCATCGTCGCCGGCCAGATCCTCGTGACGCCCCAGGATACGGAGGAGCGTCGCCGCTACCTCAATGCCCGCGCCACCGTGCTCAAACTGCTCGAGATGCGCGCGGTGCCGGTCGTCAATGAGAACGACACGGTGGCGACGTCGGAGATCCGTTACGGCGACAACGATCGCCTCGCCGCCCGGGTCGCCACCATGATCGATGCCGACGTGCTGGTCCTGTTCTCGGATATCGACGGCCTGTATACGGCGCCGCCGAAAAGCGACCCGAACGCGCAGCATCTGCCGGTGGTCGAGCGCATCACCCCTGAGATCGAGGCGATGGCGGGCGGCCCGGCCTCCGAGCTGTCCCGCGGCGGCATGCGCACCAAGATCGAGGCGGCCAAGATCGCAGCCTCCGGCGGCACGCACCTCGTGATCGCGGACGGTCGGCAGAAGAACCCGCTGCGCGCCGTTCGGGATGGGGCTCGCTGCACGTGGTTCCTCTCCGGGTCCACGCCGACCGCTGCCCGGAAGACCTGGATCGCCGGCTCCCTCGAACCGCGCGGCAGCCTCACCATCGACGCGGGCGCCGTGAAGGCGCTGCGTGGCGGCGCGAGCCTCCTGCCGGTGGGCGTCCGCGCCATCGAAGGCAGCTTCTCCCGTGGCGATGCGGTGGTGATCCGCGATGGCGACGGCCGTGTCCACGGCCGCGGGCTCGTCGCCTACGACAGCGCGGAAGCCGCCTTGATCATCGGGCATCCCAGCGCGCGTATCCCGGAATTGCTCAACTATCCCGGTCGCGCCTGGATGGTTCATCGGGATGACTTGGCATTGTTCTAGTTCTCGACTTTCCGCACTGGATTAATCACAATCATCTCCGAATTGATTATTGCGTCGACCAGCACTCGGACACCCTTGTGCGTGCGGCGCGCGATGTGCAAATACGGCGTCTTCTCTCTGTCGCGCCGAAGCATAGGGCGCCGCCAACCGAGGACGCCAGCGTGCCCGTCCTAAACCTGAGATCGGATTTCGCCGAGGCCGACGCCCTGCCGGAGCAGATGGCGGCGATCGGCCGGCGCGCCCGAGCCGCCGCCCGGCTGATGGCGCTGGCCTCCGCGCGGACCAAGGACGTGGCGCTCAAGCGGATCGCCGAGCGCCTGCGCGCGAACCGCGACGAGATCCTCGTCGAGAACGCCCGCGACGTGGCGGCCGCCCGCAACGCCGGTCAGAGCGCCGCGCTGATCGACCGCCTGACCCTGGATCCTGGCCGCCTGTCGGCCATCGCGGAGGCCGTGGAGAAGGTCGGGTCGCTGGCGGATCCCGTGGGACGCCAGCTCGCCGCCATCGAGCGGCCCAACGGCCTCCTGATCGAGCGGGTCGCCGTGCCCCTCGGTGTCGTCGGCGTCATCTTCGAGAGTCGGCCGAACGTGACCGCGGATGCCGGCGCGCTGTGCCTGAAGGCCGGAAACGCTGCCATCCTGCGGGCGGGCTCCGACAGCCACCGCACCGCCATGGCCATCGCCCGGGCGATGAGTCAGGGCCTCGCCGATGCCGGCTTGCCGGAGAACGCGATCCAGCTCGTGCCGACGCGCGACCGGGCCGCCGTGGGTCTGATGCTCGCCGGACTTGACGGCTGCGTCGACGTGATTGTGCCGCGCGGCGGGCGCGGCCTCGTGGCGCGCGTCCAGGCCGAGGCCCGCGTGCCGGTCTTCGCCCATCTCGACGGCATCAACCACGTCTACGTGGCCGCAGCGGCCGACCTCGACATGGCGCGCACCGTCCTCCTGAACAGCAAGATGCGCCGGACCAGCGTCTGTGGCGCGGCCGAGACGCTGCTGGTGGACCGGGCCTGCGCGGGGACGCATCTCGCATCCCTGGTCGGCGCCCTGCTGGATGCCGGATGCGCCGTTCGCGGCGACGTCGAGACGCGGGCCGTCGACCCCCGGGTCACCGCTGCCTCCGAGGAGGACTGGCACACGGAATATCTCGACGCGATCATCGCGGTGCGGGTGGTGGACGGGATCGCCGCGGCGATCGAGCACATCGAGACCTACGGCTCGCACCACACGGACGCGATCATCACCGAGGACGACGCGGAGGCCACGCGGTTTTTGGCGGAGGTCGATTCCGCGATCGTGACCCACAACGCCTCCACGCAATTCGCGGATGGCGGCGAGTTCGGCTTCGGTGCCGAGATCGGCATCGCTACCGGGCGCATGCATGCGCGCGGGCCGGTGGGGGTCGAGCAGCTGACCACTTTCAAGTACCGCGTCCACGGCAGCGGCCAGACGCGTCCGTGACGCCCATCCAGGAGCCGGCGTGCGGCTGACCCTGCCGCCGAGCGCCCCCGGCATGCGGATCGGCCTCTACGGCGGATCCTTCAATCCCGCTCATCTGGGCCATCGCCATGTCACCCTCATGGCGATGCGGCGACTCGGGCTGGACCGGGTCTGGTGGCTCGTCAGCCCGGGCAACCCTCTCAAGAGCCGAAAGGCGCTCCCTCCCGTCACCGTGCGCTGCGCGCAGGCCCGGTCGGTCGCGCGACATCCGCGCATCGCGGTGACCGGCATCGAGGCGGCGCTCAACGTGCGCTTCACGGTCCAGACCCTGCGGTTCCTGAAGCGCCATCGGCCCGGCGTCCACTTCGTCTGGATCATGGGCGCCGACTCGCTGGCGACGTTCCACCGCTGGAAGGGCTTCGCCGAGATCGCCCGGCTGATGCCCATGGCGGTCATCGATCGTCCGGGCTCGACCATGACCCCGCTGAGCGCCCGGGCGGCGCGCCGCCTGGCTGGCGCGCGCCTGCCGGAAGAAGCTGCGGCGACGCTCGCGACGCGCGCTCCTCCGGCCTGGGTCTTCCTGCACGGTCCCCGCTCCACGCTGTCATCGACGGCGATCCGCGAGGGCGTTCGGGGACGCACTGCGCATTCGGGGTCGCCACGGTTGCAATCGACGGCCGATACCGCCAATTTCAGACGATCCCGCGGGGCGTGACGTCACCTGCGGCACCACGAGGAACCAGGACTCTGCCCGAGACCATTCAAACGGAGACGATCCGCACCCCCGTCCAGGCCCCGGAACCCTCCGGCCAGGCGCGCTCGGACGACCTGAAGGCCCTGGCCCTCGGATGCCTCGACGAGATGAAGGCCGAGGAGACGATCGCCATCGACCTCGCCGGTAAGACCTCGCTCGCCGACACGATGATCATCACGTCCGGCCGGTCACAGCGCCATGTCGGCTCGATCGCCGACAAGGTGATCCAGGAAATGAAGAATCGCGGCTTCGGCAATGCTCGGGTCGAAGGCTTGCCTGCCTGCGACTGGGTGCTGATCGACGCGGGCGACGTGCTCGTTCACATCTTCCGCCCCGAGGTTCGCGGCTTCTACAATCTGGAGAAGATGTGGGGCGCTGATCGTCCGGTCGGGCTCGCCGCCGGCTAGGGCGGACGTCCGGATTGCGTCTGATCTTCGCGGCGGTCGGCCGGCTCAAGGCCGGTCCGGAGCGGGAACTCGCGTCACGATATCGCGACCGCGCGGCCCAGTTGGGGCGTGGACTGGGCTTTCCCGCCTGTGACAGCCTCGAGATCCCAGAATCGCGGGCCCGGCGCGCCACCGACCGCTGTGCCGAAGAGGCGGCCGCGCTCCTGACCCATCTGCCCCCTGGGGGGGTCCTACTCGCCTACGACGAACGCGGGCGGGCCGATGTCACCAGCGAGGCCCTAGCGGATCGCGTCGCCGCGTGGCGCGACGTCGCGCGCCCTGCCCTCGTCGTGGCTATCGGGGGCCCGGATGGTCTGGACGCCTCAATTCGGACGAAGGCGGAGCTGATCCTGTCTTTCGGGGCTGCCACCCTGCCCCACGGACTTGTGCGCGTGCTCGCCCTCGAACAGATTTATCGGAGCCTGACCCTCTTGGCGGGTCACCCCTATCATCGCGGCGAGGCGGGCTGATCGGCCATGTCGACCGTGGAAAGACTGCGGGCGGTTGCCTTCCGTGGTCCTCAGCACCGGCTGCGCGCCGTCGTCCTGCTGGCCCTCGCCGTCGCTGCGACGCCGGTGCGTTCCGAGATGCCCGCCGACGCAGATTCGGCTCAGCGCGCCGCCGAGGAGCGCGATCGCCGCGCCGAAAATCTCAAGCGCGTGCAGGAGGCGCTCGCGGCCAGCGCCGGCCAGCGGGCCCAGTTCGAGGCCGAGATTGCCACGATCGGGACCGACAGGGCCAAGCTGGATGCCGCGCTCCTCGATGCGGGTCGCCAAGCGCAGGCGACCGAGGAGCGTCTGAGCCGCCTGGAAGAGCGCTTGAAGGCGATGGGCGAGAGTGAGGCCGCGATCCGGCGCTCGCTCCAGGCCCGCCGCGGCATCGTCGCGGAGATCCTGGCGGCGCTTCAGCGGATGGGGCGCCGGCCGCCGCCCGCGGTTCTCGTGAGCCCCGAGGACGTCCTCGCGGCCATACGCACCTCGATGCTGCTCGGCGCCGTCGTGCCGGAGCTGCGAGGCGAGGTCGACACCCTCGCGGCCGATCTCGCGGAGATGATCCGCCTGCGCGGCCTGATCGCGCAGGACAAGGAAGGTCTGGCCTCCGATCTCGCCGGCTGGGCGCGCGAGCAGCAGCGCCTGCAGGCGCTGGTCGCGGCCCGCCGCGCCCGGCAGGCCGAGATCGAGAGCGGCTTGTCCACCGAGCGTCGGCGGGCCGCGGAGCTCGGGGCTCAGGCCAAGACCCTCAAGGATTTGATGGACCGGACCGAGGCCGAAGCGGCCGCCGACAGGAAGACCGCCGAGGAGGCGAAGGCTGCGGCCGAACGAGAGGTCAAGGTCACGCAGGAACGATTTGCCGCGGCCGGGTTCCGTGATCCGGCACGCCTGGCCCCAAAGGTGCATTTCGCCGACGTGCGGGGCGAAGTGCCGCGGCCCGTCAGTGGACGGCTCACACGCGGCTTCAACCAGCCCGACGGCAACGGCGGGACCACGCGGGGCGTGTCCTTCACGACGCGCCCGAAGGCGACGGTCTCTGCCCCGGCGGACGGGTGGGTGCAATTCGCGGGGCCTTTTCGGTCGTACGGGCAACTCTTGATCATCAACGCGGGCGACGGCTACTATCTCCTGCTCGCGGGGATGGATCAGATCAGCGTCGAGGTCGGGCAGTTCGTGCTCGCGGGCGAACCGGTCGGCAGCATGGGCGACAAGGGTGCTGGGCCACCCGGGTCCGACGGCGATCCGACCTTGTACGTCGAGTTCAAGAAGGACGGCGGCTCCATCGATCCGGAGCCGTGGTGGGCGAAGAGCCCGAACAATACGGTACTTGGCGAGAAGGTTCGCGGCTGATGCGCAAGACATCCCTGATCATGCTGGGCGCCTTCCTGGGTGCCGGCACCTCCATGGTAGCCACGCAGACCGATTTCCTGTCGGGTCCGCGCGCCGTGGCCGCCTCGGCCGAGACCTATCGCCAGCTCAGCCTGTTCGGCGACGTCTTCGAGAAGGTCCGCACCGACTACGTCGAGAAGCCGGACGAGTCGAAGATGATCGAGGCGGCCGTCAACGGCATGCTGACCTCGCTCGATCCGCATTCGAGCTACATGGACGCCAAGGCGTTCCGCGACATGCAGACCACCACCCGCGGCGAGTTCGGCGGGCTCGGCATCGAGGTCACCATGGAGGACGGCCTGATCAAGGTCGTCACGCCGATCGACGACACCCCGGCCGCCAAGGCGGGGCTGCTCGCCAACGACATCATTACGCAGATCGACGACGATCAGGTTCAGGGCCTCACCCTGAACCAGGCGGTCGACAAGATGCGCGGCCCTGTGAACTCGAACGTGAAGCTCAAGATCAGCCGCAAGGAGTCGAAGGATCCGATCGACGTCACGCTCACGCGGGACGTGATCAAGATCAAGCCGGTCCGCTCGAAGGTCGAGGGCGGCGACGTCGCCTACATCCGCCTGACCCAGTTCAACGAGCAGACCTTCGACGGCATGCGGGCGGCGATCGACAAGCTGACCGGCGAGATCGGTGCCGACAAGATCAAGGGCTACGTCATCGACCTGCGCAACAACCCGGGCGGCCTGCTCGACCAGGCCGTGATGGTGTCGGACGCGTTCCTGGACCGCGGTGAGATCGTCTCGACCCGCGGCCGCAACCCGGACGAGACGCAGCGTTTCTCGGCGAAGTCGGGGGACCTTACCAAGGGCAAGCCGGTGGTTGTGCTGGTCAACGGCGGCTCCGCCTCGGCCTCCGAGATCGTCGCCGGCGCCTTGCAGGATCACAAGCGCGCGACGATCATGGGGACCCGCTCCTTCGGCAAGGGGTCGGTTCAGTCGATCATCCCGCTCGGCGGCTCCGGCGCGCTGCGGCTGACCACGGCGCGGTACTACACGCCGTCGGGACGCTCGATCCAGGCGAAGGGTATCGAGCCGGATGTCGAGGTCACGCAGGACGTGCCCGACGAGTTGAAGGGCAAGGACGAGACCAAGGGTGAGGCCGGACTGAAGGGCCACCTGAAGCAGAAGGACACCGACGAGCGCGGCGGCTCCTCCGCCTACGTGCCGCCGGATCCGGCGAAGGACAAGCAGCTCATCTCGGCCGTGGACTTCCTGCACGGCATCCAGAAGGGCGCGGCCAACGGGACCCCCGCGGCACAGCAGAAGCCCAGCCTGCCGAACTGAGCCGCCAAGTTACGGAGCGCGAGATTTGAACCCGCCCGGCCCCAGGCCGGGCGGTTTTTCGTACCGGGTCCGGCTTTAGCGAAACGTTAACCATGCGGAGCCGCAATGGTGGCGGGGATCCGCGCCGCATCCGACGGTGCAGGGAGCGCGATCCCGCATCGAGAGCCGCTTGACCGAGTCCACCGACGATATGCTCACGCGACCCCTCGGGGTACCGGAGGCGGCAGCGCCGGAGCAGCCCAGCGGCAGGCTCGGACGCGCCGTCGCGTTCGCACGTCGGCCGAGGGTCACGGGCGGCGCGATCGCGATCGCCCTCGCGGTCACGGTCGGGCTGGTGCTGGCGCTCGGCGATTCCCGGGGCGGTGACCCCCGCGTCGAAGCCAGCATCACGATCCGTGAGCCGGCCGGCCGGCCCGCACAGGCCGCCGCCTCGCCGCCCGTCACCGAGCCGCAGGTCGCCACGACGGCCCCGACCCCGACGTCGCTCCAGCGCAGCGCGGAGGAGATCGAGACGGCCTCCGGCGTGACCGTCGTGCGGCCCGCCGGGTCCGGCCCGTCGGACGCTGTGGTGATTCGCGTGCCGCCGCCGAGTGCGCCCCGCCTCGCTCCGGCGCCGGATCCGCGGATCACCGAGACGGGACGCCACGGTGTGATGCCGAAGCTCGGCGAGGGTCGGGCGCGCGCCCTGGACGTATATGCCCGGGCTGAGGAGGCGGGAACGGGACCACGTATCGCCATCGTGGTGACCGGACTCGGTGTCGGCCAAGCCGCCACGGCCGGCGCCACCGCGCGCCTGCCGGCGGCCGTCAGTCTCGCCTTTGTGCCCTACGGCGGCGAGGCCGCACGCGCGGCCGCCCGGGCGCGCGACGCCGGACACGAGGTCTTTCTTCAACTGCCCATGGAGCCGTTCGACTATCCTGACAGCGATCCGGGACCGCAAGCCCTGCTCACGGCGCTGAAGGGGCCGGAGAACGCAGACCGGCTCGCCTGGGCGCTCGCCCGTTTCCCGGGCTATGTCGGCGTCGCGAACTTCATGGGCTCCAAGTTGATGGCGGATCCGGCGTTCGAGCCGATCCTGCGGGAGATCGGAGGTCGCGGCCTCGGCTTCCTCGACGATGGGACGGGCGCGAAGCCCGCGACCGCCCCCGCCAACAAGGCCCGCACGCCGATCGCCCGCGCCGAGATCGTCCTCGACGCCACGCCGCGCGCCGACGCCATCGACGCCGCCCTCGCCCAGGCCGAGGCGCGCGCCAAGGCCAACGGCTTCGTTCTCGTCTCCGCCGGAGGCGCGGCGCTCACGGTCGATCGAATCGCCCGCTGGGCAAAAGATCTCGACGCTCGCGGGCTCAGACTCGTGCCGGCCAGCGTCGCCCTCCGCGGCGCACGCGACAAGCGTGTCTCAACGGCGGATTGAGTGACCGCCCGACCTCCATCCGCGCAGGTAGACCGAGCGACCGAAACTCGGCCCCTGAACCTAGCCGACGTTGCCGCCTCGCGCGCGCCTGACCTATGGTCGCCGAGATGACGACGGATTCGGACCCGGGCAGCGCCCTGCCCTACCGGCCCTGCGTGGGCGTCGCGCTGATCTCCCGATCGGGTGGCGTCTTCGTCGGGCGTCGGAGCAAGGATGCTGGTCCCGAGCACGTCGCCGGTCCGCACATGTGGCAGATGCCGCAGGGGGGCATCGACCCTGGCGAGGACCCGGAGTCGGCGGCCCGCCGCGAACTCTACGAAGAGACCAACGTCCCGCCGGACGCGCTCAAGCTGCTGGCCGAAATCCCGGATTGGCTCGCCTACGATCTGCCGCCCGACGTCATGAAGCAGGCTTGGAAGGGCCGCTACCGCGGCCAAGCCCAGAAATGGTTCGCTTACGGCTTCCTTGGCGGCGAGGCACTGATCGACGTCCTCCAGCCGGGCGGCGGCGCCCACAAGCCCGAGTTCGACGCGTGGCGTTGGGCGCGGTTCTCGGAACTGCCCGACCTGATCGTACCCTTCAAGCGCCCGGTCTACGAGAGCGTGGTGGCGGCGTTCTCAGGTCTGGCGCATTGGTCGGCCGAGCCATGACGCCCCGACGCGGGTTCTGACGGTGGTGCGCTGGCTCGCGATCCCGCTCTGCCTCGCCCTGGCTTGGCTGGCATACACTCTGAGCCCGCTGTGGTCGCTCTACGATCTCGCGCAGGCGGTGCGGCGGCACGACGCCGCCTATGTCGAGACGCACGTGAATTTCCGGACGCTGCGGTTGTCCCTTGTCCGGCAGATCACCGCGGCGATGCGCACCGCTGCCGAGACGGATACCGACCTGGAGCCGCGTGACCGCCAGCGCCTGAACGATGCCGCCTACGGCCTCGCCCTCGCCCTGTCCGAGACGATGGTGACGCCCGACACGGTCATCGACCTGCTCGCCAACGGCTGGCCCGACAAGCTCGACGTCGAGCGGCCTGCCGGAGCGCGGCCGCAAGGCTTGGCCATCCGCAACGTCGACCGTCTCCTGCCCTACTACGCAGCCCTTGAGATGCGGGGCTTCCGCGCGGTCGTCATCCCGATCCCGCCGGACGCGCCGCGCGCGGAGCGCACGCGGATTCGGCTGCGCTTGCGCGGCCTGAGCTGGCGGCTGGTCGACATCGAGATGGCCGACACTCTGCGCCAGCAGATCGCCGCCAAACTGAGCCGCGCGCTGGCGCGCGCCAAGATCGGCGCCAGCGCGGGCGAGGAGCGCTAGGCGCCGGCTTGGATCACTTCGCCTTCGTGGAGCCGGCGGCCTCCTTGGGCTCCCGTGCCTCGCTCAGGCTTTCGGCCTTGTCCTCGTCGGTATCGCCGCCCTGCTCGATCGTCTTGGCGGGATTGGCGAGGAGCGACTTCGCGATGCCCAGCAGATTCTCGCACTCACCGGGGAACTTGTAAGTCTCGAGCACGATGGCTGCGTCGCGCAGCGTGCGCAGGTCGCGCACGAGCTGGGCGTTCTCGTCGGCGCGCAGCTCGGGCTTGGCGGCGATGGTCTCCTCGATCTGCGCGCCCTTCACGTCGCAGGCCGCGCCGGCAGGCGAGGCGGTCACCGCGAGCGCCAGGGCGATGCCGGCTGCGGAAAGGATGCACCGCATGACGTGGGTCCTCGAGGGCGGGATCAGGCGTGTTGGAGGAGCGCGGCGTGCAGGACGTCGCGGGTGAGGGCCACGAGCTGGCCGGGCCGATACGGCTTCGGCACGAAGACCGAACCCGAGACGGCCTCGTCGGCCGGCAGGCAGGCGCGCCCGCCGGAGGTGTAGACCACCGCGAGATCCGGCCAGTGGCGCCGCGCCCACCGCGCGAGCGCCAAACCGTTCGTGTTGCGGGCGAGATCGATATCGGTGAAGAGCATGTCCACGCTCTCGCCGGCCAGGATGGCTTCGGCCTGCCACGCATCCGCGGCGGTGAGCACCCGATAACCCTCGTCGAGCAGCACCTCGGCGGCCAGCTCGCACACGGTCGGCTCGTCCTCGACCACGAGGATCGTGGCGGCAGCCGGGTCCAGGACGGGCATGGACGGGCAGACGAAAGCGGCGGCGAACGGAACCATGACGCAACTCCCACTCACCCGGCCGGGGCAGCGTGGCCCCGAACCGGATCGCAGGGGCAACGGCCCCTTCCGACACGGCGTTCACCCTGTTTGCATCGAATTGCTCGGGTTTGGTGAGCGGCTCGTTAACCGCGGCCCTGCCCTGCTGAACGAAGTGATCCAAATGGTTAACAGACCGTTACCGGGGCCCGGCCGCGGAGCCGGTGCGTGAGCCGGAACTGGCAGCTCGGCATCGGCCTGCTCCTCACCGGGCTCGCCGGCTACGTGGATGCCCTGGGCTTCGTGCGCCTGGGCGGCCTCTACACATCGTTCATGAGCGGCAACACCACGCAGCTCGCGGTCTTCGGCGCCGGTGCCGAGCTGCACCGGATGATCCTGCCCGCGACCCTGCTGCTGGCCTTCCTGACCGGCTCGGTGCTCGGCAGCGGCCTCGCCATTTTAGTGCCGCCCCGTTGGACGACGCCGGTGGTCCTGGCCTACGAATCGCTGCTGATCCTCGGCGGCCTCGGTCTCGGCCTCCAATCGCCGGAACTCGGCCTCGCGGCCTTCTTCGTCGCCTTGGCGATGGGCTCGCAGAACGCGGTTCTGGCGCAGGTGAAGGGCTTCCGCGCCGGTACGACCTTCGTCACCGGGGCTTTGTTCAGCCTGGGACAGAAGATCGCCCAGGCCCTCACACGGACAGGCGACCCGATGGGCTGGGTCGGCGACGGGCTAGTATGGCTGTCGCTGCTGTTCGGCGCCTATCTCGGCGCGCACGCCTACGGCTTGTTCGCCCTGTACGCGCTGATCGCGCCGGCGGCGATCTCCGGCGGGCTCGCGCTGATTACCGCAATCCTGGTCTTGCGCGCCGGCACGTCGGCCGCGAAGGTCCCCCCGCAATGACGAGCCCCCTCAGCAACCCGTCCCTCACCAGTCACGTGGCCGCGCTGGAGCCCGGCGCCCACGTCATCGCCGCGCATGTCCTGAAGGACACCCCCGCCCTGGCGCTCAGCGACGGCACGGTGGTGCTGGCGCGGGAGGGCGGCCTGACGCGCCTGTCCGCGCATCCCGACAGCGGGATTCTGGTGGCCGCCGGCTCAGGCGGCAGGCTGCTCACCGGCGGCGATGACGGCCGCGTGGTCGAGATCCGCTCCGACGGCTCCCTGGAACAGCTCGGCCTCGCCAAGGGCGGCGCCTGGATCGACGCCCTGGCGCTCCATCCCGATGGGGCCGTGGCCTGGTCGGCCGGCCGCAACGTCGTCGCCCGGGATGCGAAGGGGCGTGAGCGGCACTTCCAGGCGCCGTCGAGCGCCCGCGGCCTCGTCTTCGCCCCCAAGGGCTACCGTCTCGGGGTCGCCCACTACAACGGCGTGAGCCTCTGGTACCCGAATCTCGAGACCCCGGCCGAGGTCATCAGCTGGAAGGGCTCGCATATCGACGTGACGTGGTCGCCGGACGGCCGCTTCGTCGTATCGACCATGCAGGAGAACGCCCTGCACGGCTGGCGCCTTCAGCCGGATCGAGGCCACATGCGGATGTCGGGCTATCCGGGCAAGGTCCGCTCGATGGCGTGGTCCTCAGACGGGAACTGGCTCGCCACGGGCGGGGCCGAGGCCGCGATCGTGTGGCCGTTCGATTCGAAGGAGGGGCCGACCGGGAAGGCGCCGCGGGAATGCGGCGTCCGGCCCGCCCGGGTCTCCAGGGTCGCGTTCCACCCGAAGGCGCCGGTCCTGGCGATCGGCTACGAGGACGGCTGCATCCTGCTGGTCCGCTTCACCGACGCCGCCGAATTGCTCGTGCGGCCGGCCGTACCGGGAAGCGCAGTGACGGCCCTGGCCTGGGACGGCCGTGGTGAAAGGCTGCTCTTCGGCTGCGCGGACGGGAAGGCGGGTCTCCTGACGCTGCCGGGCTGAGACCGTCTGGAACCGCGGCCGCCGGCATGCTCTTGTCGGTGGTCGATTCACCGCGCCGGAGGACTGAGACGTGCTGCGCGTGTTCCGTACCTTCGGCCTCGCCCTGGGCCTGCTCGGCGGCGTCGTGGCGGCCCAGGCTCCCGAATTTGCGCAACAATACGCGCAACGACTGGGCGGCGCCGCCGACGAGCTGCGCCGGCAGGTGGCGGTCCTCGAATCGGACGCGCAGGCCTCCGGGACCACGCGCGACGATGCCGTCGACCGGCTGCGCAACAACCCGGACCAACTCGTCGCCAAGCGCGGCGATGCGGCCCGCGCCGACATCGCGCGCCTCGCCCGGCTCAGTGCTCAGCAGCAGGCCCTCGCCGCGACGACGAGCCCGCTGGGCCGCGTCGTGGCGATGCTGCGCGATCCGGACCTGCCCGTCGCCGAGGCCGCCTATCGGGATTTCAGCCCGGCGGTGCCGACCACCGCGGACGGCTTGGCCGCGGCCTTGATCGGCTTCTTCGCCGCCTGGGGCGGCTGGCGGGTGGTGTCGGATCTCGGCGGTCGGGCCATGCGCCGGCGGCCGCGAAGGACCGTCAGGGCCGCCTGACGACACGCTGCGCCTTCGGGAGTGTGGCGCCGCGTCTACAGCGGCTTGCGCGAGCCTTGCGTATCGAGCAGGGATCCGGCCGTTCCGGACCGGGAGAAGGCGCAAGATGCCCCGCGCGTCGAACTCGTCCACCATCGATCCGGCGCTCGACGCCGCCGCCTTGCTGCGGCGCATCGGCTTCTTCGGCCTGTTCGTGGTGCTGCCGGTTCTCGCGCAGGTGGCCCGCCGCGCCTCCGTGATCCTCGCGCCGATCGCCGTCATCCTGCTCATCATCGCCAGCGTGATCGATCGTCGGCAGCGTCCGGTGCGGCCGGCCGCCTTTCGGCTCCTGACCGCGCCTGCCTTCCTGGCCGGCATGCTGGTGGTGCTGTGGTCGGCGTTGTCGCTGATCTGGACGCCGTTCCCCGGGCCGGCGCTGGAGCGCCTGGCCAACCTCACGGCCACGATCGGACTCGCGCTGCTGGGCTACCTCGCCCTGCCCGACCGGATGCGGTCGGCCAACCTCTACCTCCTGCCACTCGGCATCGTGGCGGGCGCCATCGTGGCGATCATGCTCGGCGTGTTCGGCGCCCACATGGCCCCGCCCGGCACCGAGGATGACGGGGCGCTGGACCGCGGCCTCGTCCTGCTGATTCTGCTGGTCTGGCCGGCGCTCGCGTGGCTCCGGTCCCGGCGCCGCGACCGCGAGGCGCTGGGGCTCGCGCTGCTGGTCGCCCTGGCGCTCACCGTTCAGCCGGACGCGACCCAGATCGCCGCGCTGGCCGTCGGGGCCGTGGCCTTCGCGGTCACGAGCTACCGGCCGAGGCTCGGCGTCGCGCTCACGGCGATCCTGTCGGCGCTCCTGCTCGCCGTGGCACCGTTGCTGCCCTTCCTGGCACGGCCCGCCGGCGCGGCGATCCTGGGCCCCCTCGCGCCCTCGGTTCTGTCGCTCAAGAGCTGGCAGAAGGTGGTGACCACCGATCCGGTGCGGCTGATCACGGGCCACGGCTTCGAGACCGCCCTGCGCGGACGTCTCGTCGGCCTCTTGCCGCTGAACGCGCCGACCACGGCCCTGTTCGAGTTCTGGTACGAATTGGGTATCGTCGGCGCCCTGGCCGCCGCCTTCGCGCTCTACGCCTCGGTCCGGCGCGCCGGGCGCGACGTCCCGGCCCTGGTGCCGGGCGCGATGGGGTGCTTCGCCGCTGCCTTCACGGTGGCATGCCTCAGCGTCGGCCTCACGGCGATCTGGTGGCTGACGACGGTGGCCATCGCGATCGTGGTGTTCGTCGCGGTGGAGCGAGGCCAGTTCCGCACCAGCCGTCCGAAGGTCGCCAAGCTGCACCGCCTGCAGGGCAGCGGAGGCTGAGGATTCAGCGCCGCAGGAAGCCGTGCAGGCGGATCCAGGCCAGGAACAGGCCCGGCCAGGCCGCCACCGGCGTGCCGGGCGCGCCGAGCCCGAAACCGTGGCCGCCGCGCTCGAACAGATGGAGCTCGGCCGGAACCCGCGCCTTGCGCAGCGCCGTGAACATCAGCAGCGGGTGGTCGGCCACCGCGACGGGATCGTCGATCGCCTGGACGAGGAAGGTCGGCGGCGTCTCCGGGCCGACCTGGAGATCGACCGAGTAGGTCTTCATCTCCAGGGGCGTGACCTCGTCGCCGACCAGGATGCGGCGGGTATGGGTCCGGTCGAAGGGCTTGCGCATGGTGATGACCGGGTAGATCAGCCCGGCCAGGGCCGGCCGCACCGGCTGGGCGTCGGTGGCATCGACGCCCGGGTAGAGGTCGAGGGCGCTCCCGACCGCCGTCTCGCCCATGAGATGTCCGCCGGCGGAGAAGCCGAGGACGCCGACCCGGTCCGGATCGACGCCGAACTCCGTGCCGCGGGCGCGAACGAGCCGGAGGGCGCGCTGCGCGTCCTGTCGCGGCGCGTCGGGTCCCGCGCCCCAGCTCTCCGCGGGCAGGCGGTAGATCAGCAGGAAGACCGTGATGCCCGCCGCGTTGAGCACGCGCCCCACCGGGACGCCCTCGTTACCCAGGGCGATGAACTCGTAACCGCCTCCGGCGGCGACGATCATGGCCGCGCCGTTGGCGTTGGCCGGCCGCATGACCAGCAGGCACGGCCGCGCCACCCGCGTGATGTCGCCGAAGGTCCCCTCCACGTACCGGTACCCGTTCGCGTCCGGTCCGTTTCCGCCGCCCGGTGCCTCGCCCGGCCAGAGGTCGATCACCTGCAGGTCGGCGCCCGGAAGCGAGCGCGGGAGGGCATGAACGGCCGCATCCGCGACCCCTTGGTTCGCCGGGGCCGCCGGTCCTTCGCCCTCTCCTCGGGCGGCGCGCAGGCCGAAGGCGCTCCCGAGGCCGGCGAGGAGGAATCGGCGGTCGAGGCGCAAGGGCATCTCCCCGGTTGTGCAGTCGCCGGGGCCGTCGGTGCGGACCCGGGTCATGCCAAAGCCCGGATCCAACGTCGCGGGTCGGCCGTGGTTTCGCGACTCAGCCCCGCCGGGCGATCACGGACACGTAGAACCCGTCGGTGCCGGTTCGGAGCGGGCTCATCTGCACGCCGTGCGCGGTCCGGCGCACCGCCTCGTGGAGCGAGGCCGGCCCCGCCGCCAGCACCTCCGTGGGCGGGACCACATCGAAGCGACCGCGCCAGCGCGACAGCAGCCCGGCCACGGCCGCGTCGTTCTCCGCCGCGAGGAGCGAGCAGGTGATGTAGACGATCCTGCCGCCGGGCTTCACCAGCCGGGCCGCCCGATCGAGCACCTGGGCCTGCTCGCGGGTACGGAGAGCGAGGCTGCCGGGCCGGAGCCGCCACTTGGCGTCGGGATTGCGGCGCCACGTCCCGGAGCCTGTGCACGGGGCATCGACTACGACCCGATCAACGTGGCCGTCGAGATCCTCGAGCACGTCGGCCCGCGCCTTGCCGGTGCGCGGCGTGCGCACCTCCGCGGCGGCGCCGGACCGCCGGAGCCGCTCGTGGATCGGTGCGAGGCGGCGCGGATCGCCATCGGTGGCGATCAGGCGGGCGCCGTTACCGGTCTCGGCCGCAAGCGCCAGGGTCTTGCCGCCGCCGCCAGCGCAGAGGTCGACGATGGTCTCGCCGGCCCGGGGCGCCGCCAGGAGCGCTGCGAGCTGCGAGCCCTCGTCCTGGATCTCGTACCAGCCCTCCAGGAACTCCGCCTCGACATGCAGCGCCGGGCCGCGCCCGTCCGCGCCGATCGGTACCCGCAGGCCCGAGGGCGCGTGCGGCGTCGGAGCCGCCGCGTGGGCGGCGAGGGCCGGCATCACGGCGTCCCGAGGGCCGCGCAGGGCGTTCACCCGGATGTCCAGCGGCGCGCGCCGCGCCAGCGCCTTCAGCTCCGGGACGAGCTCGTCGCCGAGCGTGGCCGCGAGCTCGGCGAGGACGAAGGCCGGGGCGTCGCCCGCCACCTCCGGCGGGGCGTCCTGCAAAGTCGCGGTCTCCAGGCGGGCGCGCTCGTCGTCGCTGAGGGGCGCCGGGGCGAAGCGCTCGCCCGTGAAGAGGTTGGCCACCGAGGCGGCGGCCAGGCCCTGCTGGAGCCGCAGGGCACCGATGAGGATGGCGCGCGGGGAATCCGCACCCATGATCCAGGCGGCGGAGGCCCGGCGGCGCAGGGCGTCGTAGACGAGGCTCGCGATCCCGGCCCGATCACCCGAGCCGGCGAAGCGGTGCGCCAGACCCCAATCCTTGAGAGCGTCGGCGGCCGGACGGCGGCGCTCGGTGATGTCGGTCAGGACCTCGATGGCGGCGGAGCAGCGGGCGGCGGGTGTCAGCGGTCTCATCCTTCGAACGGTTCTGCGACGACGCGAAACGGCCACGCTTGGCCCACGAAGTCGCCACGATACGGCCGAGCTTCCAGCACCTTCGCGGCCCAGACCGTCCTGCAGGCGGCCCGTCGTGCGGGCCGTCGCGTGTCGTATGGCATCGGCCGGTCGCGGGCCAGAGCGGTCCCTCGTCCCGGCGAGCCCTCGGAGTGCTTCAGCCCATGACGTCCGCCGTTCGCGTCGCCCTCGCGGCGCTCATCGCCGCCTCGCTCGCCGCCTGCGCCAGCGCCCCCGCTGCCCAGCCGGATTTCTCGCCGCCGCCGCGCCGGCCCGTGGATGCCAAGACGCAGCTCGAATACGGCAACCCGCCCCCGCCGCCGCCCGGCCGATACTGAGAACGCCGCGCGGGGCGCGGCTCAGGCCGCCTCCCGCGCCCGCCGGGCCTCGTAGGCCTTGAGGCCGGCATAGACCGTCGTCAGGATCGGGAAGGCCGCCTCGGGCGCGAGCCGCTGACCGCGGGCGATCAGGTCGCCGATCACGTGGTCCGCCTCGATCCGTCCCTTGCCCTCAATGTCGCGCAGCATCGACGCCGTGAAGGTCGAGCCGGCCGCCGTCAGCTGCGCCCGCGCCCGCTCGGCCACGACCGCCCGCGGCTCGAAGCCGCTCGCGGCGGCCACTGCCGTGCACTCCGCGTGGAGCGCCGCGATCAAGGCCGACCCGCCGGGCGCCGCCACGATGTCGCCGACGGCGGCACGCATCAGCGTGGTCGCCCCCGCGAGGGTCGCGAGGAAGACCCACTTCTCCCACATCTCCTGCAGGATCACCTCGCTCAGCCGCGGCTGGAACTTGAGGCCCCGCATCAGGGCATCGACGGCCTCGATCCGCGCCGAGCGGGCGCCGTTCCGCTCGCCGTAGGTGATGCTGCAGAGTTCGCTCATGTGGCGGATCGTACCGTCCGCCGCGAGCGTCGCCGCGATGGCGCAGGCGCCGCCGAGGACCCGCTCCGGCCCGAAGCGCGCGTCGAGCGCGTCGAGGTGGGACATGCCGTTGAGCACCGGAAGGATCGCGGTGCCCTCCCCCACCGCGGGGGCGAGATCCTCGAGCGCGCTGTCGAGGTCGTAAGCCTTGCAGGACAGGAGGATCAGGCTGAAGGCCCCGGCCTGGGCCAGCCGGTCGGCCGTCACGGTCGGCGGGTTCGGCAGGTGCAGGTCACCGAGCGGGCTGCGGACGTTGAGGCCGTCCGCGGCGAGCTTCGCGGCCCGGGCCGGCCGGACCAGGAAGGTCACGTCGGCGCCCGACTCCGCGAGGCGCGCGCCGTAATAGCCGCCGGTCGCGCCGGCCCCGACAATCAGCGTGCGCATCGACGATCCTCAGGTCCGGGACGGATAGTTCGGGCTCTCGCGGGTGATCGTCACGTCGTGGACGTGGCTCTCGCGCAGGCCGGCGTTGGTGATGCGGATGAACTGCGCCCGCTGCTGGAATTCCGGGATGGTGGCGCCGCCGACATAACCCATCGCGGCCCGCAGGCCGCCGGCGAGCTGGTGCAGGACGTTGCCCACCGGGCCCTTGTAGGGCACCTGCCCCTCGATGCCCTCGGGCACGAGCTTGTGGGTGTCGGCGACCTCAGCCTGGAAGTAGCGGTCGGCCGAGCCGCGGGCCATCGCGCCCACCGAGCCCATCCCGCGGTACGACTTGTACGAGCGGCCCTGGTAGAGGAACACCTCGCCCGGGGCCTCGTCGGTTCCGGCGAGCAGGGAGCCGAGCATCGCCACCGAGGCGCCGGCCGCGATCGCCTTGGCGAGGTCGCCGGAATACTTGATGCCGCCGTCGGCGATGACCGGGATGTCGGCCTCGCCGGCCGCCTCGACGGCCTCCATCAGCGCCGTGAGCTGGGGTACGCCGACGCCGGCGACGATGCGCGTCGTGCAGATCGAGCCCGGCCCGATGCCGACCTTGATGGCGTCGGCACCGGCATCGATCAGCGCTCGGGCGCCGTCCCGCGTCGCGACGTTGCCGGCGATGACCTGCACGGCGTTCGAGAGCTGCTTTACCCGGGCCACGGCGTCCAGCACCTTGATCGAGTGGCCGTGGGCGGTGTCGACCACGATCACGTCGCAGCCTGCATCAATGAGGCGCTCGGCCCGCTCGAACCCGCTGTCGCCCGTGGTGGTGGCGGCCGCGACCCGGAGGCGGCCCTGCTCGTCCTTTACGGCGTTCGGGTAGGCGACGCGCTTCTCGATGTCCTTGACGGTGATGAGGCCGATGCAGCGGTAATGGTCGTCGACGACCAGCAGCTTCTCGATGCGGAACTGGTGGAGCAGGCGCTTGGCCTCGTCCTGCGTCACGCCCTCGCGGACCGTGATCAGGCGGTCCCGGGTCATCAGTTCGGCGACCGGCTGGGCCGCGTTCGTGGCAAAGCGGACGTCGCGGTTGGTCAGGATGCCGACGAGCTTGCCGCGCGACCCGTTCGGGCCCCGCTCGACCACCGGGATCCCGGAGATCCGGTTCAGCTTCATCACCTCGAACGCATCCGCCAGCGTCTCGTCCGGGTGGATGGTGATCGGGTTCATCACCATGCCGGACTCATACTTCTTGACGAGGCGGACCTGCTCGGCCTGCTCCGGCGGCTCCAGGTTGCGGTGGATCACGCCCATGCCGCCATTGGCCGCCATGGCGATGGCCATCGGGGCCTCCGTCACGGTGTCCATCGCGGAGGCGAGGATCGGCAGGTTCAGCGGGATCGAGCGGGTAAGCCGGGAGGCAACGCTCACCTCGGTCGGCATGACCGAGGAGGCGGCAGGCCGCAGGAGCACGTCGTCGAAGGTCAGTCCCTCGATGATCGATGCGGATTCTACTCGGGCCATGTGCCAACTTTCCTCGGACGGCGGCGCGCGGGGGTCACGCCGGGGGATCGGGTTGGCAAGTGCCAGTATCACGGGCTCCGCGACGGCGCCAATGCGCGGTTGATGCGGCGCAGCGCGAAAACGCGCATGGCTCGCGGCTTTTCCACGACCGGTGGAGAAGCGGGGTTTCCGCTCCCCGCCATCACGTGCGGAGCCCGGTGACCGTGGGCTGCGCTGGGCTCGTCAGCGTCGCGACGCCCTGGCTTGTTCTACGCTTTACTGGCCGCGACGGTCATGCCGACACGATCGCCCGGCACCCTCTACCGCATCGCCGGCGCCGCAGGTCCCTTGTCGGTGTATTCAGGCGGCAGGCCGATATAGTCGCCCAGGATGCCGTCGATCCCGGGGGCGCGCCCGAAGGCCTCGCAGTCGGGATCCAGAGGGGCCTCGCCCAGCGTGGTGATCCGGATGCGGTCCCAGGTCGGAAGCGTGTTCGGCGCCGTGAAGGGGTCCTCGCCGGTCGCCAGCATGTAGCCGAAATCCTGGCCGAACTCGCCCGCGAGATCGTAGGCGTCGCTGGCATGGGAGAAGCGCGGCTGGCTGGTGAAGGAGTTCGCCGCCCCGCCCCAGACCATCGCGGCGCGCTGCTCGCGGCGGCGGTCCAGCGCCTCAGCCTCCACCGTGAGGCTGCCGAGTCCGATCGGGATCCGGGGGATCGGGATGCGCCCGATGCCCTCCGCGAAGCCGACGCCCAGCTGCGAGGCAACCGTCACACCGGCCGAGCCCGCGATCGTTGCACCGGCGCCGATAAGGTTGGTGGGCTCGACCCGGGTCACCTGCGCCCGCACGGTGAGGTCGGCGTCGCGGCTCGTCACGATGTCGTACTTCAGCGACAGGTCGTAGCAGAGCGCCCGGTCGGCGGCGTTGGCGATGAGCCGCCGCTCGGCCGGGGTCAGCGGTGCGGCGCCCTCCACGTTCGCGTGGAACGCGGTCGGGATGATGCGGACCGTCCGCGCCCTGGCGAGCGCCGGCTGGTCCACGTAGATCCGCGAGGCCGAGGCGACTTGATCGCTGGCCTTCAGCCGGTCGTAGCGCGTCAGGGAGCCGCGGTCGTTGAGCAGGACGGTGCCGCAGGCCGCCACCATCGAGACGAGGGCGACGCCGACGGCGATCCGCGGAAGGGAGCGGATCTGGCTGAAGCTGGACGGCATCGGGTTCCTCATCGCCCGGCCGCGAGGGCCGGCTCCGGCGGCCTCACAGCCGCGTGATTGAAACGTAGCTATTGGAGCATCCGCAAGGAAGGTGGGCCTGTTCAAGCACTGGGCGGGTGTTGCAGGTCGGATACAATGGCGAAACATGAGGGTGCGACGTGGCCCCGTCGCCGTGCAACCGCCGCGGCGCGACATGCGTCTGCACACTGATGCCCGCGACCACGCCGAAACCGCTCTGGATCGTCCCGCTGACGGTCGCCACCGCGCTGTTCATGGAGAACACCGACTCGACGGTGATCGCCACGGCGCTGCCCAGCATCGCGGCGAGCCTGGGCGAGGATCCGATCGCCCTGAAGCTCGCCCTGACCTCCTATCTGGTCAGCCTCGCGATCTTCATCCCGGTGAGCGGCTGGATGGCGGACCGATACGGTTCCCGGACCGTCTTCCGCGCCGCCCTTGTGGTGTTCATGGCCGGGTCGCTGGCCTGCGCGGCCGCGAACGGGCTCGCGTGGTTCGTGGCCGCACGGTTCCTGCAGGGCATGGGCGGCGCCATGATGGTGCCGGTGGGGCGCCTCGTGGTGCTGCGCAGCGTGCCGAAGTCGCAGCTCGTCACGGCACTGGCCTACCTGACGTTCCCGGCCCTGGTCGGCCCGGTCCTCGGGCCGCCGGTGGGGGGCTTGATCACCACATGGTTCGACTGGCGGTGGATCTTCTTCATCAACCTGCCGATCGGCTGCGCCGGCATCGTGCTGGCGAGCCTGTACTTCGAGGACATCCGCGAGACCGAGCGGCCGCCGCTCGACCTGTTCGGATTCGTGCTGCTCGGCACCGGGCTCGCCGCTCTGATGCTCGGGCTGGCCTCCGCGGGCCGCCACCTGCTGCCGGCGGCCGTGTCGTGGGGCTGCCTCGCGGCCGGCGTGATCCTGCTTCCGCTGTACTGGGCGTATGCCCGCCGGGTGGCTCACCCGATCGTGCGGCTCGACCTGATGCAGCGGCCGACCTTCCGGGTGGCGGTCATCGGCGGAAGCCTGTTCCGGATCGGCACCGGGGCGATCCCGTTCCTCCTGCCGCTGATGCTGCAGGTCGGCTTCGGCCTCGACGCCCTGCATTCCGGCCTGATCACCTTCGCGGCGGCGGCCGGCGCGATGTTCGTGAAGACCCTGGCACCGAAGATCCTGCGCCGTACCGGCTTCCGGACGCTGATGGTGTGGAACGCGGTGCTCGCCTCGGCCTTCCTGGCGGTCAACGGTGCCTACACCGCGCAGACGCCGCACTGGATCATGGTGACCCTGCTGTTCATCGGCGGCTGCTCGCGCTCGATCCAGTTCACCTGCGTCAACGCCATCGCGTATGCCGACCTCGAATCCCGCGAGATGAGCGCGGCCACGAGCTTCGCCAGCGTCTGCCAGCAGCTGTCGCTGAGCCTCGGTGTCACGCTGGGCGCGCTGGCGCTGGAGGGGACGGCCGCGTGGCACGGGCGGACGCAGATCGAGGCCGCCGATTTCGGGCCGGCCTTCTTCGCGGTGGCGCTGATCTCGGCCGCTTCCGTGCTGGGTTTCCGCAAGCTGTCGCCGGATGCCGGTTCGGAGGTCTCCGGCCGCAAGACGGCCGCTGCGCCGCCGCCGGCCGTCGAGATGCGGCCGCGGCACGGCTGATCAGGCAGCCGCGCGGGCGGGTGCCCGCCCGGCGGGCCGCTTGGTGCCGCCCTTCGCCGCGGCATTTTTGCCGGACGGCTTCGCGGCGGCGGGCTTGGCGCTCGGCGCGGGCGCCAGGGCTCCGGCGCGCCAGCCCTGCCAGCTCCACGCGCCGGGACCCGAGAGGCCATAGATCAGGAAGCCGCCCGCCAATCCAAGATCGGCCAGCATCAGCGTGCGCTCGGCGACCGCCGCCGGGCCGACATAGTGCCAGAACGGATGGATCACGAAGGCCGTGATCGTGGCGAAGACCGCGAGCGCCAGACCGGTCAGCCGCGGCAGCACGCCCAGGATCAGGGCCAGCGGTCCGAAGACCTGCACGACGACCGCCGCGGTGGCGACGCCGTTGGGGAACGGCATGCCGTTGCCCGCAAGGGTGAGGGCGAAGCCCGAGACGTTGAGCGCGCGGGCGATCCCTGTCGGCAGGAGCGCGGCGGCGAGCAGCAGGCGCGCGGCGAGGAGAGTTCCGTCCTGGGCGCGGGCGATCATGGGCAGGTCCGGTCGGCAGGAATGACGTCCGGAGCTTGGCGGTTCTCGCTGAAGACCGCGTTAAGCCGGCCCGTTCAGCCCCCGACGCCGCCGCGGAACAGCCGCCCGCGCTCGGTCCAGGCGACGACGAGCAGCGCCAGCCCGCCGAGGGTCGCGTAGCCGATGCCGACGGGCAGCACGGTGCCGTCGAAGGACTGGCCGATCAGGAAGCCGCAACACGCGCCGACGATCGTCGTGTAGAAGCCGAGGAACGACGAGGCGGTCCCCGCGATGGCACCGAGGGGCTCCAGCGCCAGGGCGTTGAAGTTCGGCATCGCGAAGCTGATCAGGAACTGGTTCGCCGCCAGGATCGACAGGAACAGCGCCAGCGGCGGATGCCCGTGATAGGCGAGCCCGACGCCGACCTGCACGAGCCCGACCACGGTGAACGCGGCGACGCCGCTCTGCGACAGGGTCCGCATCCCGAACCGCCGGACGATGCGGGCATTGATCAGCGTCGCCGCCCCCATGGCACCCGCCACCAGCCCGAAGGCCAGGGGGAAGAGCGGACCGAGGTGATACAGGCCGGTGTCGAAGACCTGCTGGGCCGAGCCCACGTAGCCCATGATGCAGCCGGTCATCAGGCCCAGCGCAGTGGCGTAGCCGACGGCGACGCGTGTCTTCAGCGTCTGGCGGATCGCCTCCCATGTCGCGGCGGGCGAGAGCGGCCGGCGGTATTCCGGGTGCAGCGTCTCCGGCATGCGCAGGGAGAACCAGAGGGTCAGCCAGAAGGCCAGGACCAGCATCGAGACGAAGACGTAGACCCAGGAGCCGAGCGCCAGCATCATCCCGCCGATCGCCGGGGCGATCATCGGGACGATCAGGAACACCATCATGGTGAGCGACATCACGCTCGCCATCTCGCGTCCGGCGAAGCGGTCGCGCACGATCGCCACCGAGAGGACCCGCCCACCGGCCGCGCCCACGCCCTGGATGATCCGCGCCGCCAGCAGCCAGCCGAAGCTCGGCGCCACCATGGCGAGCCCGCAGCCGACCACGTAGATCGCGAGACTCGCGAGCAGGACCGGCCGCCGGCCCAGCGCGTCGGAGATGGGCCCGTACACGATCTGCGCGAAGCCGAAGCCGATCATGTAGACATAGACGAGGAGCTGCAGCCGGTTCGGATCCGGCACGGAGAAGCGCGCCTCGATCGCCGGGAAGGCCGGCAGCAGGTTGTCGATGGAGATCGCCGTCACCGCCATCATCAGGGCGATGATGGCGACGAACTCGGCGAAGCCCGGCCCCGACCAGGGGCGCGGCGGCCGGCTCTCGTGGCGGCTCTCGTGACGGTCCTGCTGGACCGGCGGCACGGGCCGGATCGCGATGGTCAAGACGGCCTCTCGGGCTGCGCGGGGACGGGCCGATCAGGGCTCGTCCTTCGCGGCACTCGTGTGGCCAACCGCGCCCGGTCCGCGCAGTTCAGGCCGGCAGCGGGCGCAGGGCCGGCTCCGCGGGCTTGCGCCCGACGAAGGCCGCCATGAGCGCCGCGACGAGGCACAGCAGACCGGCCGACACGAAGGCCCCAAGGTAGGTGCCGGTGTCGGTGCGGACCATGCCGGCGAGCCACGCCGCGGATGCCGCACCGATCTGGTGGGCGGCCGCGATCCAGCCGAACATCAGCGCGGCGTTCTCCTCGCCGAAGGATTTGCCGGCGAGCTGGACAGTCGGCGGAACGGTGGCGATCCAGTCCAGCCCGTAGAACACCGCGAACAGCGACAGGCCGTAGAAGCTGTAGTCGAAGGAATAGGGCAGGAAGATCAGCGAGAGGCCGCGCAGGCCGTAGTACCAGGCGAGCAGCTTGCGCGAGTCGAACCGGTCGGTCAGCCAGCCCGAGGCCGTCGTGCCGATCAGGTCGCAGATCCCCATCAGCGCCAGCAGGCCGGCGGCCGTCACTTCGGCGATGCCGTGGTCGATGCAGGCCGGGATCAGGTGCGTCCCGATCAGGCCGTTGGTGGACGCGCCGCAGATGAAGAACGTGCCGGCGAGCAGCCAGAAATCCCGGGAGCGCAGGCCCGTGCGCAGGCCGCGCAGCGCCCGCACGGCCGGGTTCTCCGTGAGGACCGGGGTGGGCGTGACGACGTCCTCGCCGTAGCGGGGCAGGCCCAGATCGGCCGGCCGGTCGCGAAGCAGCAGGGCGACGAGCGGGATCAGCGCCAGGGTCGCGGCCGCGACCACCAGGGAGACCAATCGCCAGCCCTGACCGACCGCCAGCGAGGCCAGCATCGGCAGGAAGACGAGCTGGCCGGTGGCGCTGCTCGCCGTCAGCATGCCGAGCACGAGGCCGCGGCGCTTGGCGAACCAGCGTCCCGCGACCGTGGCGCCGAGGACGTTGGCGACCATGCCGGAGCCGGATCCGACCACGATGCCCCAGAGCAGCACCATCTGCCACGGCGCGGTCATGAGGCTCGTGGCGGCGGTGCCGATCGCCAGGATCAGGAGCGCCGCGCAAACCGAGCGCCGCAGGCCGAACCGCTCGATGATCGCCACCGCGAAGGGCCCGATCATCCCGTACAGGAAGATGTTGAGGGCGATCCCGACCCCGATCATGGCGGCTGTCCAGCCGAACTCCCGCTCCCACGGCACGATGAGCACGCTCGGCGTGGCGCGGACGCCGGCGCCCACGAGCAGCACCAGGAAGGTCACCGCGGCGACGATCCAGGCATAGTGCAAGCGCGGTTGGGCGCGCGTCTCGGGGATGGCGGACATGGACGGGCTCCGGAGAGGGACGGATCGATCGGGCGGCGACGCGGTCAGGAGACGGCCGTCAGGGCGTCTGCCAAGGCCCTGACGGCCCCCGGCGCCACCCGCGCGTTGATGCGGGCCTGGGCGTCTCGCCAGTAAGGCATCGCCGCCGCGATGGCCTCGCGGCCTGCGTCGGTCAGGACGACGACGCGCTCGCGGGCATCCGCGGGACCGGCGCCGATCCGCACGAGGCCGCGTCGTTCCAGCGGATCGAGGTTGCGCCCCATCGTGGTGCGCTCGAGAGCGGCCTCAGCCGCCAAGCGTGTCACCGGTGTCGGACCCAGCCGCTCCAGCAGGCGCAGGATCGCGAATTGCGTCACCCGCAAGCCGACCGGTCGCAGTGCCGTGTCGTACGCCGTGGTCACCGCACGGGTGGCCCGCCGCAGGGCGGAGCAGGTGCAGGGCTCCGGCGGAGCTTCGGAGGTGGGATCGTCGGACACGAAGCGTGTATATGCACGTTTCCGGGTCCCGACAAGCTGTCGCCGCGCCGGACCTGACGGTTCGCGCCGATCGACACTCGCGGGCCGTCAAACTGGCGGGGAGTGTCATCGACATGGCGGACCACGCTGCTATCGCTTGGGCGAGTGACCCGGTTCGGGAGACGCGCGATGACACTCGAGACCGCCACGGCCCTCTCCTCCTCGGAGCAGAAGACGGCCCGCACAGGGCTGATCGAGGCGGCGGCCGACATCGTCACCGGACAGGGTGGCCCGGGCGGCTTCGTGCGGGATCTCTTCGGACGCGTCACGCCGGAGGATCTCGCCGCCTATGAGGCCGGGTCTCTGGCCGATCTCGCCGCACGGGCGCGGGCGTTCCTGTCCGAGCCGCGCCGGCCGGGCGATCCTGCCCGTATGCGCCTGAGCGAGGGCGCGCTGTTGCGCGACGGCCGGCCGCGCGAGTTGACCATCCTCGAAGTCATCAACGACAACCGGCCGTTTCTCCTCGACTCCACGCTGGCGGAGCTGACCGAGCAGGGTCTGTCCCCGCACCTCGTCGCCCACCCGATCCTCGGGGTCGAGCGGGATGGCGCGGGCGCCCTCAGCCGCGTGGTCGGGGAGACCACCGCCGATGCCCACGGCAGCCTCGCGCGCGAGAGCTTCATCCACATCCATCTCGACCGCCTGTCGCCGGAGGCCGGCGAGCGTCTGCTCGACGCCCTCACGGCGGTCTATCGGGATGTCGCTCTCGCCAGCGACGACCACGACGCCATGCTGGCGCGCCTCACCGATCTGGCGGCGAACCTCGGCCGGTCACCCACCCCGATGCCTGAGGGCGAGACCGAAGAGGCGCGCGCCTTCCTCGAATGGCTCAAGGACGGCCAGTTCCTGCTCCTCGGGATGCAGCAGCACGGGATCGACGGAGAGGCGCACCCCCTGATCGAGGGCTCGAGCCTCGGCGTCTTGCGCGATCCCGGCGCGACGCCCCTGCGCCGGGGCCGGACCCCGGTGGACTACACGCCGGAGATCCTCGCCTTCCTGGAAGAGCCGCAGCCGCTCATCATCACCAAAGCGAGCGTGAAGTCCCGCGTCCACCGCTCGGCCTATCTCGATTACGTCGGCGTCAAGCTGTTCTCCGGCCTCGGCAAGCTGTCCGGCGAGGTGCGAATCGTCGGCCTCTTCACCGCCTCGGCCTACACGAGCCCCGCCCGCGAGGTGCCCGTCCTGCGCCGGAAGGTGGAGGCCGTGGTCCAGCGCGCCGGCCTCGATCCGACGAGCCACGCCGGGCGGAGTCTCCTGGCCGTGCTGGAGGGCTACCCGCGCGACGAGCTTTTCCAGATCGACGGCGAGCGGCTCTACCGCTTCACCCTGGCGATCGCCGCGCTGGCCGACCGGCCGCGGGTGCGCGTGCTCTCGCGGCCGGATCGGTTCGGCCGCTTCGTCTCGCTTCTCGTCTACGTCCCGAAGGACCGCTACGATTCCGCGATGCGAGGCCGGATCGGCGCCTATCTCGCGGAGCGCTACGGCGGCCGGCTCAGCGCCGCCTACCCCGACTACCCGGAAGGGCCCCTCGCCCGCATCCACTACATCATAGGCCTGCCGGACGAGGGTAGCCGGGAGCAGGATCCGGCCTCCCTGGAGGCCGGGATCGCGTCCCTGGTCCGGACCTGGGGCGACGCGCTGCGGGCGGCTCTCGCCGAGACTCAAGGCGGCGACCGGGCCCGCCTTCTGGCCTCCCGCTACGCCGACGCCTTCTCGGTCGCCTACCGCGATAACTTCCAGCCCGAGGTCGCCGTCGACGACGTGGCGATCCTCGAAGGCCTTGGCGAGGCCCAGCCGCGCGCCGTGCATCTCGGGCGCCGAGCGAGCGATCCGCCCGCGCAGGTGCGCCTGAAGGTGTTTTCGCGGGGCACCGCGCTCGCCCTGTCGGACCGGGTGCCCGGACTCGAGAACCTCGGCTTCCGAGTGCTCAATGAGCGCACCTACCGCATCGCGCCGGCGGGCGCGGACGAGACCGCCCGGGTCTGGCTGCACGACATGCTGATCGAGCGCGCCACTGGCGGCGCGATCGAGTTGGACCGGCTGGAGCGGCCCCTGGAAGCCGCGATGCTCGCCATCGCGGATGGTGCCGCCGAGTCGGACGGCTACAACCGCCTCGTTCTGGAGGCTGCCCTCCCCTGGCGGGAGGCGGCGCTCCTCCGGGCGCTCGGCCGCTACCTGCGCCAGCTTCGCATCCGCTACGGGCAGGACTACCTCGCCGGCACCCTGAGCCGGCACGCCGGCATCGCCCAGGCGATCGTCGCGCTGTTCCGCGCGCGGTTCGACCCGGCCCAGGCCGGCGACCGGGCCGCCGCCGAGGCGGAGATCCGCGCCGGCATCGAGGGAGCACTCGCCGAGGTCACCAGCCTCGACGACGACCGGATCCTGCGCCGCTTCGTCAACTTGGTCGAGGCGGCGGTGCGGACGAACTTCTTCCAGACCGGTGCCGACGGGAACCCGCGGGAGACGATCAGCTTCAAGTTCGCCTGCGCGAAGGTGGCGGCGATGCCGCTGCCGCGGCCCTTCTTCGAGATCTTCGTATATTCCCCCCGGGTCGAAGGCGTGCATCTGCGCTTCGGCTACGTTGCCCGCGGCGGCCTGCGCTGGTCCGACCGGCCGGAGGATTTCCGCACCGAGATCCTCGGCCTCGTGAAGGCCCAGCAGGTGAAGAACGCCGTGATCGTGCCGGTTGGCGCCAAGGGCGGCTTCTTCCCCAAGCGCCTGCCGCCGGCCTCCGACAGGGCCGCCTGGATGCAGGAGGGGACGGAGAGCTACCGGATCTTCATCCGCACCCTGTTGGAACTCACCGACAACATCGTCGACAACGCCATCGTGCCGCCACCCGACACGGTGCGTCACGACCCGGACGACGCCTATCTGGTGGTCGCCGCCGACAAGGGCACCGCAACCTTCTCGGACATCGCCAACGCCCTCTCCCTGGAGAAGGGACACTGGCTCGGGGACGCCTTCGCGTCGGGCGGCAGCCAGGGATACGACCACAAGGGCATGGGTATCACCGCCCGCGGCGCCTGGGAGGCGGTGCGCCGCCACTTCCTCGAACTCGACGTCGACGTGCAGAGCGACCCGATCACCACGGTCGGCGTCGGCGACATGTCGGGCGACGTCTTCGGCAACGGCATGCTGCTCTCGCAGAGCATCAGGCTGATCGCCGCCTTCGACCACCGGGACATCTTCCTCGATCCGAACCCGGACGCGGCGAAGAGCTTCGCGGAGCGGCGGCGCCTCTTCGACCTCGGGCGCTCCTCCTGGGCTGACTACGACCGCGCGCTGCTCTCGGAGGGCGGCGGCGTCTTCTCCCGCAGCCTTAAGACCGTGCCACTCTCCGGTTCCGTCCGCGCCGCCCTCGGTTTCGATCGCGCCGAGGCGACGCCGACCGAGCTGATGCAGGCGATCCTGAAGGCGCCCGCGGACTTGTTGTGGTTCGGCGGCATCGGCACCTATGTCCGCGCCACCACCGAGACCGATGAGGATGCGGGCGACCGCGCCAACGACTCCGTGCGGATCACCGGGCCTGAGCTGCGCGCCAAGGTTGTCGGCGAGGGCGCCAATCTCGGCCTCACCCAGCGCGGGCGCATCGAGGCGGCCCGCGCCGGCGTCCGGCTCAACACCGACGCCATCGACAATTCCGCAGGCGTGAACACGTCGGATGTCGAGGTCAACATCAAGATCGCCCTGATGACGCCCGAGCGGGACGGCCGGCTGAGCTACGAGGCGCGCAACGCCCTCCTCGCCGCCATGACCGACGAGGTCGGGCGCCTGGTCCTGCGCAACAACGAACTGCAGACGCTCTCCCTCTCGCTCGCCCAGCGCGGCGGCCTCGGCGAGACCGGCTTCGCCATGCGGACCATGCAGGCTCTGGAGGCCGAGGGGCGCCTCGACCGCGCGGTGGAGTTCCTGCCGGACGACGCGGCGCTGCAGGAGCGCATGCGCCGCAACGAAGGTCTGACCCGGCCGGAATACGCGGTGGTGCTCGCCTACGCGAAGCTGTCGCTGCACGACGCCATCCTGGACAGCGCCGTGCCGAACGACCCGTATTTCGACCGGGAGTTGCAGCGCTATTTCCCGAAGGCCCTGCGCGAGCAGTTCCCGGATGCCGTGAAGGGCCACCGCCTGCGCCGCGAGATCATCGCGACGGCGCTCGCCAACATCATCGTCAACCGCGGCGGGCCATCGCTGGTGACCCGCCTCATCGACGGCACCGGCGCCGACGCCGCGACCATCGCCAAGGCCTACGCGGTGACGCGCGACGCGTTCGGCCTGATGGAGCTGAACCTCGCCATCGACGGCGTCGCGGGCCGGATATCCGGCCAGGGGCAGCTCGGCCTCTACGCGGAGGTGCAGGATCTCCTGAGCAATCGGATCGTCTGGTTCATCCGCAACCTCGACCTGAGCGGCGGCCTTGCCCCGGTGGTCGCCCGCTACCGGGACGGCATCGCTGCCGTCGAGGCTGCGCTCCCGAACGTGCTCGGCGCGGAGGCGCTGGCAACGCTCGGCGCCCGCGCCGCGGAGCTGACCGATTTCGGCATGGCGCCCATCCAGGCCCGGCGGCTCGCCTCCCTCACCGCCCTGGTCTCCGCCCCCGACATCGTCCGAGTCGCCGAGGCCAGCGGCCGGCCGGTCGAGGAGGTGGCGGCGACCCATTTCGCCCTGGAGCACGCGTTCCGGCTGGACGACCTCGCCGCGGCGGCGCGGACCGTCCCGGTGGCCGACACGTTCGACCGCGTCGCGCTGGAGCGTGCCGTCGCCGGCATCGCCGCGGCCCATCGCAAGCTCACCGCCGAGGTCGTGGCTGATCTCGGTGCCGGGCCGCAGGCGGTGGAGGCGTGGGCCCGGGCCAGAGGCGCCCCGCTCGCCCGAATCCGCGAGGCGGTGGACGCGATCAGCGCCTCCGGGCTTACCGTGTCCAAGGCGACCGTGGCGTCGAGCCTGCTCGGGGATCTGGTTCGGGGCGGCTAACCCCTCAGATGCCGGATGCGGACGTCGACACGATCCCGCGCCCGCTGCGGTTCACCGCCGTCAGGACCAGCCCGAGCCCGACGAGGGACACCATGGCGGCAAGCAGCGGCAGCTGGCCGTAGCCGGCGCCGAGGGTCAGCGCCGAGCCGCCGAGGCAGGCACCGGTGGCGTTGCCCAGGTTGAACGCGCCCTGGTTGAGGGTTGAGGCGAGATTCGGGGCGTCGCTGGCGGCCTCCACCACCCAGATCTGCAGTGGCGAGACCAGGGCGAAGACCAGGGCCGACCATAGGATCAGCACCGCCAGCGTCATGCCGGGCTGGCGCGCGACGGCCGCCAGCACAACCAGCGCCGCGACGATACCCAGGAAGCTCCCGATGATCGTCGCCATCATACCGCGATCGGCGAAGCGGCCGCCCGCGAGGTTGCCGATCGTGAGGCCGGTCCCAGCGGCGAAGAGCGCGCCGGTGACGCCGTGTGGAGAGAGGCCGGTCACGCCGGTCAGGAACGGCGTGATGTAGGTGAAGACCGTGAAGAAGCTCACCGACGACAGGGTGGAGATCAGCATCGGCCGCAGCACCAACCAGCGTCCGAGGGCGCGGAACTCGCTGACGAGCCGCCCGCGCGTTCCGGGCAGGCCGACCGGGACGCAGAGCTGGATCGCCAGCGCCGCGGCGAGGCCGATCAGCACGACCGCCCAGAAGGTCGCGCGCCAGCCCGCGACCTGACCGAAGGCGGTCCCGAAGGGCACGCCCAGGACGTTGGCCAGGGTCAGGCCGGCGAACATGAGGGAGACGGCCTGCGTCCGCTTCTCGCGCGGCACCAGATCGCGCGCCACCACCGCCCCGATGCCGAAGAACGCACCGTGCGCGAAGGCGGTCAGGATCCGCGCCGCCATGAGCAGGCCGTAGCTTGGAGCCAGCGCGCAGGAGACATTGCCGACCAGGAACACGCCCATGAGGGCAAGAAGAGCCGTCTTCCTCGGCAGCCGCGCCGTCGCGATCGCCACGAGCGGCGCGCCGATCACCACGCCCAGGGCGTAGCCGGAGACCAGATAGCCGGCTTGCGGGATCGTGACGCCGAAGCTCTGCGCCACCTCCGGCAGGAGCCCCATGATGACGAATTCCGTGGTCCCGATTCCGAAGGAAGCGATGGCCAGGGCAAGGATCGGCAAAGGCGGCACGGCGAGGCTCTCCGGCGCGGGGCATGGCTCGATGGTGCAGAGCAGCATGCGCAGGATGGCAGCCGGCGACCGTCTGGATAGCTCACATGACGCGGCGCACCCTTGCGCGACGCGCAAGGGATGGTGGTCCCACACGAATCCTGTGTCGGTCACGCACGTGTGCCGTCGGCCGTCGCGGTAGCGCCATGGCCGGCGATGGTTACGGGTTCGGCCCTCGCGGTCGGTCGACTTCGCTGTGCGGGATCAGGCGGCCTCGACGGCCGTCGTTCCCGGATGGCGCCGCGTTGTGCCGAGCACGTTCCTCTACTCGGCTGGAGCCTTCTTGCGGCTGCGAGGCTTGGGCGCGGCCGTCTGCTGCGGTTCGGGCTGCTGTCCGCCTCGATCCTTGCGTCGCTGCTGACCGAGGCCCAGGGCCCGCGCAAGCTCTGAACGCTGCGCCGAGTAACTTGCTGCCGTCATGGGGTAATCGCGGGGCAGGCCCCATTTCTCGCGATACGCCTCGGGTGTGAGCCCGCGGAGCGTGAGATGCCGGCGCAGCGTCTTGTACGGCTTACCGTCCTCGAAACTTACGAGATGGTCGTGGGTGATGGATTTTCGGATCTGCGCCGGGCTTAACTTCTCAGCCTGTGTATTTGCTGAGCGGCCCACGGTGGAAAGTTGGGCTAGCGCGGAATGAACGCCGTTGATTAGCCCGGGAAGATCGGCAGGCGGTACCGAATTATTCGACACGTAGGCCGCGACGATATCGACCGCAAGCTCTATGTGCTCGGCATTCTCGCTCACAACGCTCTCGCTCACGGCCAACCCCCGTCATCGTCATTATACGTACCGATCAATCCCTCACGGATGCGATCGAAGTCTGCTAGATGATAACCGATTCAAAAGCATTTCTCAATCGGACTGCCTCCGTAGAGCGAAGCTCTGAGCGCTGATTGCAAATGCCGCCGAACAGCGTCGTTGACGGGGAATTAACTATGCCGGCGCTAGCCTTCATTAACCATGCCGATGACCAGTTTGGCTGCGGCGAGGCCAGTGAAACCCGGCATCCGGTGCTCGGGATCAAGGCGGAGACCGAGATCAGGTGCGGACGGCGGGGGTTGACCGGCTGGAACGGCAACAGATGCGGCTCGGCGTCGCGGCGCTGGCCTTCGCGCTCGCGACCGTTCCCGCTGCAGCCCAGCGTTTCGACGCGACGAGCCCGGTCACAGGGCAGCCCGACAACCCCGGAACCGGCCAAAATACGGCACCGAACGGCCTCCCGGCGCTGAGGCAGCGTATCCCGGACGGACTGTCGCGCGACGACGGGCGCGGCTCTCCCGGTGGCGACGCGACCAGCGGCGATCGGACTGGCGGAGACAGCCTGCGGTCACCCCTCTCTCAGGCGATACCCACGCAGGCCCAACCAGGCCTCTCGCAGCTCGATACCCGGGTCACCTCGGGCGGCCAGCGCACCGGCGGAAGCACCACGGCCCCGAGGAACCTCGCGCCGTCCTCGCTGCTGCGGACTCGCGCGGCGCCGCCCCGCCGGCTCGGCTCGGCCACCCGCCGGGTGACGCAGCAGATAACCCAGATCCCAAGCCCGGCGCTGCGGCTCACCCCAATCGTCCAGCAGCCCGTGGTCGGCGTCCCGCTCCCCCAAGCCGCGACGGCTCTGCGGCCGATTCTGCCACTCTTCGCGCTCTCCCCAGCCCTCGGCCTGCTGACCCCGGGCTTCATCCTCGGCACGGACCTCGCACGCCCCATTCCCACGGATCCGGCCTACGCGCCGATCGGCTACCAGATCGGCACCTTCACGGTGCTGCCGAGTTTCGCGCAGAGCATCGGCTACGATTCGAATCCCGACCAGACGTCGCGGCAGTTCGAACGGGGGTCGGTAGCGCTCCGCACTGAGGCCGCGGTCGATTTTCAGAGCAACTGGTCGTCCAGCGCCCTGCAGGGCTCGCTGCGCGGGGCCTACCTGGAGACGCCGCAGAACGAGGCCGCCAGCCGCCCCGCCGCGGACGGAACGGTACGCCTGCGCATCGACGCGACCCGGGACCTGCACATCGACGCCGAGGGTCGCTTCCTCGTCGACACGCAGCGCACGTCGAGCCCCAACCTCCAGGCCGCCGCCGGCAATCTCCAGGTCGCCACGGCCACGAGCCGCCCGCTGCTGGCCGTCTACGGCGCCTCCCTCGGCGCCACGCAGACCTTCAATCGGCTCTCCGTCACGCTGCGTGGCTCGGTCGACCGCTCGGAATTCGACAATGCCCGCCTCTCGGACGGGACCATCATCAACCAGGCCGATCGGAACCTGAACCAGTACAGCCTGCAGCTTCGCACAGCCTACGAGGTCAGTCCGGACTTCAGCCCATTCATCGACCTTCTGGGCGACACCCGCGTCTACGACCTGCGCCGGGACATCAATGGCGTACAGCGCGATTCGGACGGGATCGCCGTCGCCCTGGGAGCGAGCTTCGGCCTCGCCCGGACGCTGACGGGCGAGATCTCGGCCGGCATCCAGCACCGTACCTACACCGATGCCACCCTGCGGGACATCAACGCCCCTCTGGTCAACGCCGCCCTGGTCTGGTCCGCGAGCCCGCTCACCACGGTGCGGCTTACCGCGGCGACGGGCGTGACGGAGACCACGATCCCCGGGTCCAGCGGTATCCTCACCGATGTCGCGACCCTTGAGGTCCAGCACGACCTCCTGCGCAACGTCTCGCTCGTCGTCGGCGGCTCGTTCCTCCGGAACGCCTACCAGGGCAGCACGATCCGGGAGAACGGCTTCTCGGCGACCGCGCGCCTCGACTACCACCTGAACCGGTGGCTGACCCTACGCGGCACCTACATCTTCCAGCAGATCGACAGCACGGTGGCCGGGTCGAGCTTTAGCGAGAACACGTTCCTTCTCGGCGTGCGGGTAAATCCGTAGCCCGATCAGAACCGCTCCACCCAGGGGCGCAGCTCCAGCTCGGATGTCCAGGCGCTGCGGTCTTGGCGCAGCAGGTCGCGGTAGGCGCGGGCGATGGCGTCCGGATCGAGTTGGCTGTCGGGGGAGTCCGCCGGCTCGCCGCCGCGCAGCGAATTGCGGATCGCACCGTCGATCACGACGTGCGCCACGTGGATCCCCTGCGGTTGCAATTCGCGAGCGAGGCTCTGCGCCAAACCCCGCAAGGCGAATTTGCCCATCGCGAACGGCGCCGAGTTCGCGAACCCCTTGACGCTCGCCGACGCGCCCGTGAGCAGGATGGCGCCGTGGCGGTGCGGCAGCATGCGGCGCGCCGCAGCCTGCGCCACGAGGAAGGCACCGTAGGCCGAGACCATCAGGGCCTGCGCGACAGCCTCCGGATCCAGGCCGACGACGGGACCGCGCAGCCGCCCGCTGGCATTGTAGACGACCACGTCGGGCGCGCCGCCGAGAGCGGGCTCCAGGCGTGCGAACAGCGCTTCGACCTCGCCCGGCCGGCTCGCGTCGCAGGCATGGACCGCAGCGCCCGTTTCGGCGGCCAGCTCCGTGAGCTTGTCGACGTTCCGCGCGGCGAGACCGATCTTGAACCCATCGCCGGCCAGCAGCCGGGCGAGCGACGCGCTCAGGCCCGGACCCGCTCCGACGATCAAGGCGCGGGAATAAGTCGGAATCATCGTGCGATCCTCCGTCACGTCAGACAGAACGCGGATCCGGTGGCCCGGCTCCGGCGCTCAAGGCCGGCGCTGCGCGAAGAAATCCCGCAGGAGCGTCGCCGCCTCCTGCTCGCGGAAGCCGCCGTAGACGTCCGGCGCGTGATGGCAGGTCGCCTGGTTGAAGACGCGCGGCCCATGCTCGACGCCGCCCCCCTTCGGATCGGACGCCGCGTAATAGAGCCGGCGGATCCGCGCGAAGGAGATTGCGCCCGCGCACATCGGACAGGGTTCCAGGGTCACGTAGAGATCGCAGCCGACGAGGCGTTCGTCGCCAAGGGCCGCGCAGGCGGCCCGGATGGCCAGGATCTCCGCGTGCGCGGTCGGGTCCCGCAGGAGCCGTGGCTGGTTGTGGGCGACGGCCAGGACCGACCCGTCCCGCACCACCACGGCGCCCACCGGCACCTCGCCCAGAGCTGCCGCAGCGCGGGCCGCCGCGAATGCCCGGTCGAAGGCCGTGGTTTCGCTCGCGGTTGTGAACGCGGCGCCCGGGATCGGATCTGCTGCCAAGGTGTTCTCACTCCATCGCCGGAGCTGGCGATCAGGGAACGGCGCGCCGTTTAACACAAGGCAATGTTAAGCCCTGGAACATTCGAGCGACCGTTACCGTTTCTTGACCGATCGCGGCGCCGCCGCAGAAACCTTCAGAAGGACATCGCCATGAGCAGCACCACCGACAAGATTAAGGGCGTCGCCAACGAGGCCGTCGGCAAGGCCAAGCAGGGCATCGGCGACGTGACCGGCAACGACAAGATGAAGGCTGACGGTGCCGCTCAGGAGCTGAAGGGCAAGGCCCAGGGTACTGTCGGCGACGCCAAGAGCGCCGTGAAGTCCGCGACCGACAAGATCTGAGCGCCGACGAGAGATCGGAACGGGACCCGCGCGAGCGGGTTCCAATCATGAACCGGCTTGAATAACGCGAGGGTGCCATGATCGGTTGGGCTGTAACGTTTCTCGTCGTCGCGCTGATCGCGGCACTTCTCGGTTTCGGCGGCATCGCCGGCACCGCCATGGAGGCGGCCAAGATCGTTTTCTTCGTGGCCATCGCGCTGTTCCTCATCTCTGCAGTGTTCGGCGTGATGCGGGGACGCTCTCCCAGGCTGTGAAGACGGCCGACAGGTCACACGTCTTCGGGGGGTGGTCCAATGGGCCGCCCCCTTCTCAGTTGTGGCGGCTGCCAGCCTGGATCGGCCTTCGAGCGCGAGGTCGGGACGGCGATGCTCCGTGCCTCGGCACGCCGTGGACCACGTCGGATCCCGGCGAAGAGCACGTCTCGCCTGTCGTTGGCGGCTCTGGTAAGGCGCCCACATGAGCGATACGCCGAACCACGACCTGCCGGAGGGCCCCGCCCAGCCGGAACCCGAGACGACGCGGCCGGAAAGCTGGGCGCCAAGCACCGATGCGGGCCTCGCCGCCGAACCAGCCGGACGCCCGGTCAAGGGCGGCGCCGGTAAACGCAAGGGTGAGCCGCCGGCGCCGCAGCCCGTCGCCGAGGCCGAATCGGCCGGAGACGAACCGGTGGCGACGCCGCCGGGGGAGCGGATCGCCAAGGCGATGGCGCGGGCCGGTGTCGCTTCGCGCCGGGATGCGGAGGCGATGGTCCTCGCCGGCCGGGTCAGCGTGAACGGCGAGACCCTGACCTCACCCGCCCGAAACGTCACCGAGGACGACCGTATCCTCATTGACGGAGCACCGCTGCCGCTTCGGGAGCGCAGCCGACTGTGGATCTTCCACAAGCCGCGCGGCGTGGTCACGACGGCGAAGGATCCCGAGGGCCGGCAGACCGTCTTCGAGATCCTGCCGGACGAGCTCCCCAGGGTGGTGGCCGTGGGACGCCTCGACATCAACACCGAGGGCCTGCTGCTCCTCACCAACGATGGCGGCCTGGCAAAGGTGATCGCCCATCCCGACACGGGCTGGCTGCGCCGCTACCGCGTCCGCGCCCACGGCGATACGGATCAGGCGCAACTCGATAAGCTCGCCAAGGGCGTGACGATCGACGGGATGGAGTACGGTCCCGTGGA
This sequence comes from Methylobacterium sp. A49B, assembly GCF_053346215.1. Classification (NCBI taxonomy): domain Bacteria; kingdom Pseudomonadati; phylum Pseudomonadota; class Alphaproteobacteria; order Hyphomicrobiales; family Methylobacteriaceae; genus Methylobacterium; species Methylobacterium sp. A49B. Next base: position 34,889 of record NZ_JBKFBO010000120.1, on the reverse strand, counting down.
GGCCACCCTGGACCGGGTTCAGGGCGACAACGTCTGGCTGACGCTCGGCCTGCGCGAGGGGAAGAACCGCGAGGTCAAGCGGATCCTCGAGCATCTTGGCCTCTCGGTGAACCGCCTGATCCGGCTCTCCTTCGGGCCCTTCCAGCTCGGCGACCTCGAAGTCGGCCTCGTCGAGGAGGTGCGGACGCGCGTCCTCAAGGATCAGCTAGGCAAGAGCCTCGCCGAGCAGGCGGGCGTCGATTTCGAGAGTCCGGTGCGCGAACCGATCACGCCGTTCGGATCGGGCAAGAAAGTTGAGCGAGACGCGCGGACGGCCCAGGCGCCCGCCAGCCGCCGTAATGCCGCGCGGCCGGCGCCGACGCCGCGCGTCTCGACGGGCGGCTCCGGGTCCGGACCGCGCAACGCGGCGTGGCGCGACGAGGAGGCGGTGAAGCCGCGGGGAACGCGCATCCCGCGCCGAGGGGCGGATCCGCGGGCCGCGCAGGCCGCCGCCGCGGAGCGTGGCCGCGAGCGGGTCGGGTCGATCCGGGCCGGCGACCGTCGCGTCGTCGTGGAGCGCCTGTCGGCCACGCCCGTCGAGGCACCGCCGCCCGTGAAGGCGCGGCGCCGGTACGCCGAGGACAGCGCCTCCGAGCGTCCCGCGCGCCGCACGGGTGCCCGACCCGAGCGCGAGACGGTTTCCGGGGGCGAGCGCGGGGCCAGGGAGCGGCCGCAGAGCGAGGCGGCGCGCGCCGGCGCGGGTCCGCGCGCGCAGTCCCGGCGCGATGAGGATCGCGGTCCCAGGCCGGGCGGCCGTCGCGAACGCTCCTTCGAGGGCGGCCCATCGGACGGCGCATCGCGCGGCAAGGGCGGCTTCCGGGCTCCACGCGCAGAGGCCGGCAGGGACGACCCGGCCTTCGATCGCGGGAAGCCCCGCGGCGCCAAACCCGGATTTTCGAAACCCGGGGCGTCCAAGCCCGGCGGCTCCAGACCTGGCGGCTCCAGACCCGGCGGCTTCGCCGGGAAGGGGTCCGGAAACGGGTTCGGCAAGGGCGCGGGCGGTGGTGCGGGTGGCAGGCCCGGCGGTCGACCGGGATCAGCGCCCCGGGGCGGAGCACGGCCGGGTGGCGGATCCAAGCCCGGGGGCGGGCGGCCGCCGCGCGGAGCGCGATGAGGATCGTCGGCGGTGCGTGGCGCGGTCGCAAGCTCGCGACGCCGCGTACCGATGCGATCCGGCCGACCTCGGACCGCCTCCGCGAATCGCTCTTTAATGTGCTGACGCATGCCTACGAGGGAGCCGTAGCCAACGCCCGGGTGCTGGACCTTTTCGCCGGCACCGGAGCCCTGGGGTTCGAAGCGCTGTCGCGGGGCGCCGCCTACGCGCTGCTGGTCGATGAGGGAGCCGAAGCCCGCGCGGTGATTCGTTCGAACATCGAGATGCTCAGTGCCGAGGGGATGACGCGGCTGTTCCGCCGCGACGCGACGCGCCTCGGGCCAGCCGGGACCGCCGGCCGGTTCTCCCTCGTGTTCTGCGATCCGCCGTACCAGCGCGATCTGGCGCCGCGGGCTCTGGCGAGTGCGGCCGCGGGCGATTGGCTCGCCGCGGGTGCCCTCGTGATCGTCGAGGAATCCGAGGTCGTGCGACTGGCGTGGCCGGCGGGCTTCACCGAGCTGGAGCGCCGCGTCTACGGCGACACGGCCGTGGCACTCGCCCGTTTCGCCGGCTGATCGGCGCCTAGACCGCCTGCGGGATCTGCACCTGCGGGCCGAAATGGATCGCGAGCCACACCGTCGGCGTATCCGTTCGCTCGACACGATGGCGGCGATGCGGTTCGATCAAGACGGAATCGCCTGCACTCAACCGCCGCGGCACCGGCTCATCGACGAAGCGCAGGTCCGCCGAGCCGGCAAGGACCGCGACCCATTCTGCGTGCGGCTGATCGTAATGAAACCCCCGCGGACTCGCTTGTCCGCACGAGACGATGCGCTCGACGCGCAGGCCCGGCACCGCGACGAGCACCGTGACGACCTCATCCGGCGAATCGACCGGTACGTCCTTGAACAGGTTTACGAGATTCGTCGGATCGATGGCGGCCTCCTGTCGGGCGCGACCTTCAGGCGTCCACGGACGCTGCCCCCGACGCGCGCGCCTGCGCCAGCCGCGATGCGGACTTCACCAGGGCCAGGACGTCGCGGCGCATCTGATCGTCCGTGATCTGGTTATAGGCGCGCAGAAGTTCGAGCGCGCCGGTGAGGCGAAGGAGGGCCGGCCCGTTCTCCGTGCCGGTCTCCGGCTCGGGTTCGAAGAAGCTGGAGACCGGCACCCCAAGCCGTTCGGCGATCGCCTGCAGGCGCCCGGCGCCGACGCGATTCTTGCCGGTCTCGTACTTCTGCACCTGCTGGAAGCTCACGCCGAGCGCGCTGGCGAGGGCGGACTGGCTCAGCCCGTTGGCGGCACGCAGGAACGCGATGCGGCTGCCGACCCCGTGATCGATCGCTGTGGTCTGCTTCGGCTTGGGGGTTGGATTGGCCATGGAAAGTCGTCCGACAGTCATCTCAGTAGGTTGCCCAGCCTGGCCGCCGCGTCGGCCGCGAAACGCCACCCGCGGGCTCGATCACGCACAGTCAAGCTTTCGGCGCGCCGTGGTTGATGCCACAGTCGATGACTGCGCGCAATAAATGGTTACGTTCGAAAGTTTGCGATCATCAGCACAGCGTCGCTGTGCGTCGGGGAACGTTCCAGAATTTACTTGTACAACAGCAAATAATCAGCAGGAAAATGTAAAACAAAATTTAGAGATCTGCGATCGAGGACTCGAATTAACTGTCGGAATATGCGGCCCTTCGCCGAGGTGGGCGGCCCGGCCTCTCCGGCCCCGGGGCGCGATCCAGACCGCGTCCCGCACGGGTCGCTCAGGCGGCGGGTCCCAGCCAGTCCGTGACGATGGCGAGCTGGGCTTCGTCGAGCAGCGCCGGGGCGTGACCGCATTCGGGGATCTCGACGCGCCGCGTCGGCGGACCCCGCCGGGTCATCTCGTCGGCGGTCGAGGACAGGAGCAGGTCCGAATGCGCGCCGCGCAGCAGGAGGACCGGGCAGGTGATCGCATCCCAGTCCCGCCACATGCTGACGCTGTAGACCCGGCCGGGTCGGAAGGCGTCACCGATGCCGGGATCGTAGTGCGGGCGCCAGCCACCGTTCGGCTCGCGGAAGAAGCTGTGCTTGGCGATGTGACGCCACTGTTCGTCGGTGAGGGGCCCGAACGGGGCCAGCACGGTCCGCAGGCGCGACTCGCCCGATGCGAGGTTGTGGTGCAGCCGCGGTGCGTCGCGCAGGCGCGAGCCGATATGGCGGATCGGGGCCCAGGGCAGGAACGGGCCGATGTCGTTGATCACCATGCGACGGATCGGCGTGTTCGCCGAGGCGGCCAGAACCATGCCGGTCAGCCCGCCGAGGGATGTGCCGACCCAGTCGATCTTGCCGGCGAGGCGCAGGTGCGCGATCAGCGCCGCCATGTCGGCCGCGTATTGGGGCAAACCGTAGAGTTCCGGATCCTTGAGCCAGCCGCTCAGGCCGCGCCCGGCCAGGTCCGGGCAGACGACCCGGTATCCCATCTTGGCGAGGCGATAACCCAGCGCATCGAAATCGCGACCCTGGCGGCTCAGGCCGTGGACGCAGACCACCACGTGCGGGCTCTCCGGGTCGCCCCACTCGACGTAGGCGATGCGGTGGAAATCGTGCGGGGCGTAGGCCCAGAAGTGGCCGGTCCGGAACGGCACGTCGGCCTCGCTGAGGTCGTCGAGCCGCGGCATCGCCGCGTCCGCCGCCGCGACCTGCCCCGCCGAGGGGGCGCTCACGGTTTCTCGGTGCGGGCGGCGGCCTCGCGGGCGAGCCGGCTGGTGGTCTGGTGGAGATCGACCATCTGTTCGGTGAGCCGGCGCGACTGCTCCTGAAGGAAGGCAAGGTTCAGCGTCGCGGCTTCCCGGGCGTCGGCCGCCTTCGCGACACGTTCCGCGAAATCCAGGTTGGCGCGGATGTTGGTGTCTGCGGCGATCAGCACCCGGTGGCCGATCTCGCGCATCGCCGCCATGGCGTGGGAGGCGTTGTCCTCGAAGGCGTTGTAGAGCCGGGCGCCTGCAGCGTCCCACTGCTCGCGCATCCGGCGGGCACCGGCCACGTTGCTGTCGGTCAGCTGGTGCGCGGTCTCGCGGCTGGAGCCCATCACCGAACGCCAGCCTTCGAAGGTCTGCGCCATCGAGGTCTCGAAGGCGTTGAGCGCCATCTCGCCGGCCTCGGCGAAGCGCTCGTAGGCATCCCGTGCCCGGGCCACGCCGCTTTCCGCCGCGGCACGCCCGGCCTGGGTCGAGACCGCCGGCAGGTTGTCGTTTCCCACTGTCGTCCCCCGCATCTCGTCCGTCGCGGCGCCTCGCCCGGCGCCGTGGTCCACAGATGGCCTTCCGCCAGGGCGATCCTGCCGTCAACTCTGCGTCGTGACAGAAACCGGTCCCGGTGAGGCGCCCGGCAGCGGCGGCGATTGACAGCCGGGGCCGCGGCGAAATCTCTGTCCCGCGGAGCGAACGCCACGCCCGCCGCCCGCTCAGAAGGCTGCACGATGACGGAGACCCTTCAGACGCCCGATCGTCCGGACGGGACCGCCCGGCATCGATTCGAGGCCGGACTCGACCGGAGGCTCGCCAATTACGTGCCCCTGACGCCGGCGAGCCTGTTGGCCCGGGCCGCCGCCGCGGTCGGCGCGCGGGTCGCGGTGATCGACGGCGACCGGCATCTCACCTACGCGGACCTTTACGCAAGGTGTCGCCGCCTCGCCTCGGCGCTGGCGGCCCGCGGGATCGAAACCCTCGACACGGTCGCCATCCTCGCCCCGAACGTGCCCGAGATGATCGAGGCGCATTTCGGCGTGCCGATGCTGGGCGCCGTGCTCAATCCGTTGAACACCCGCCTCGATCCGGCGACCATCGCCTTCTCGCTGGCCCATGGCGGCGCCCGGGTGCTGATCGTCGAGGCCGATTGCGCGCCGCTGGCGGCGCAGGCCCTCGCCGACCTTGCGCAGCCGATCCTGGTGGTGGCGATCGGCGAGACCGGCATCCCCGGCGCGGTTTCCTACGAGGCCCTGCTCGATTCCGGCGACCCGGACTATGCCTGGACCGGCCCGGCGGACGAGTGGCAGTCGCTCTGCCTGCTCTACACCTCCGGCACGACCGGCGATCCCAAGGGCGCGGTCTACAGCCATCGCGGCGCCTATCTCCAGGCACTCGGCAACGCGGTGACCTTCGGGCTGACGGCCGAGAGCGTGTATCTCTGGACGCTGCCGATGTTCCATTGCAGCGGCTGGTCCTATCCCTGGGCGAGCGTCGCGGCCTGCGCGACCCAGGTCTGCCTGCGCAAGATCGAGCCGGCCGCGATCTTCCGGCTGATCGCCGCGCACGGCGTGACGCATCTCTGCGGCGCCCCGATCGTGCTCTCGATGATCGCCCACGCGCCCGCCGCCGATCGGGTCGCCTTCCCGCAGCGGGTGCGCTGCGCGGTCGGCGGGGCGGCGCCGTCCTCGACGATCATCCGCACCATGGAGGAGCTGGGCTTTCAGGTGACGCATCTCTACGGTGCCACCGAGAGCTACGGCCCGGCGACGGTCTGCCTGGCGCAGCCGGACTGGGCTGCGCTGACCGATGCGGACCGCTACGCCCGCATGGCCCGGCAAGGCGTGCCGCTGGCGACCCTCGAAGCGGTGTCGGTGGTCGATCCGGCGACTGACGCGCCTGTGGCCCGGGATGGCACGGCGGTCGGCGAGATTCTCCTGCGCGGCAACACGGTGATGAAAGGCTACCTGGGCAATCCCGATGCCACCGACCGGGCGCTCTCCGGCGGCTGGTACCGGACCGGCGACCTCGCAGTCTGGCACCCGGACGGCTCCGTCGAGATCAAGGATCGCTTGAAAGACATCATCATCTCGGGCGGCGAGAATATCTCCAGCCTGGAGGTGGAGGAGGTGCTGATGCGCCACCCCGCCGTGATGCTGGCCGCCGTGGTGGCGCGGCCGGACTCGACCTGGGGTGAGAGTCCGTGCGCCTTCCTGGAGATCAAGCCCGGGGCCGACGCGCCGAGCGATCAGGACGTGATCGCCTTCTGCCGCGCGCACATGGCCCGGTTCAAGGTGCCGAAGATGGTCGTGTTCGGCCCCCTGCCGAAGACCTCGACGGGCAAGATCCAGAAGTTCGTGCTGCGCGATCAGGCGCGGGATCTGCCATCGTCCTGAGCTGCGGCGGAGGGCGCGGCCAGCTTCCAGATCTGCGCAGCGACGTCTGCGGCCGCGCTCAGGGCGGCGTGCAGGTCGGGATCGGCGTCCCGTGCGCCGGAGCGGATCGCTTCCACGAGATCCGCGGCGGACTGGCCGGCGAGGACGCGCTCGGTCGTCCCGCGCTGTCGATCGCCCTCGGCGGTCTCGCGGGTCGCGATCCCGATCGCGTTGGCCACCATCAGCGCGACGTAGCGCGGGCGGCCAGTGAGGCCGGGAACCACCTCCTCGGTCAGCGCCCGGCGGGCCGCGTCGAGGAGGTCGGCGCCGGATGGCTCGTCCCGCATGCTCAGCTCCAGGCTCCGGGGGCGGTCGCCCGCAGGATGGTCCGTTCCAGATCGGGCACCATCCGGCCGGTCAGCGCCAGCTCCAGCGAGAACTCGCGGCCGGAGACGTGGCGGGCGCCCTGCTCCAGGGCGATCACCGCCCAGCGGACATGCGCCATCACCTCCCAGTAGGCGACGCGCTCCGGATCGACGGCGCGCCCGCCGGCCTCGGTGTAGCCGCGGTAGAAGGCGGCGCGGGACCCGATGCCGCCGGCCTCCAGTTCGGTTCGGCCGAACCGCCAGCAGGCGGCGCAGAACCAGCCGAGATCCTGCGCGGGGTCACCCCAGCCGGCGAATTCCCAATCGAGCACCGCGGTGAGGCCGGTGCCGTCGACCATGTAGTTCCCGGTGCGGAAATCCCGATGGACGAGGGTCGGAACCGGGCAGTCGGGGGCGCGAACCTCGCCCCAGCGCAGGCCCCATTCGATCGCCGGTCGCCGCGCCCCGATCCCGTCGAGGCACGCGCGCAGCCGGGCGATCTCGGCGCGGGCAGGATCCGGTTCGGGCGCGCCGAGAAAGGCCAGGGCGGCGGGCACCGGCTCCTGAACGTCGAGAGTCCGGTGGATTCGCGCGAGCTCGCGTCCCAGGTCCGCCGTCAGGAGCTCCCGGTCGCCGCCGAGGCCGAGGTCCTTGGCGATGCGCGGCCCGAGGCCCACGCCCTCGACCAGACCCATCAGCGCGAAGGGCGCGCCGGCGACCGCCGGATCCGCGCAGAAGCCGACCGGTTCGGGCACCCGCACACCCGCGCGCCAGACCGCTTCGAGGATTCGGAACTCCTCCGCCCGCGAACGGCTCGACGCGATGGTGGCGGCGGCGTCCATGCGCAGGACGAAAGCGCGCACCTCGTTTCCGAGACGGCAGCGGACCAGCCGGTTTTCCTGGATCGAACCGCCCCCGAGCGGGCGAACCTCCGCGATGGAGAGGTCCGGACAGTCGAGATGACTGGCCAGCCACGCGCGCAGCCGTTCCTGATCCATCCGCTACAGGCCCGACACCAAGTGGCCGCCATCGACCGCGACGACGCTGCCGGTCATGTACGCCCCGGCATCGGAGGCGAGCAGCAGCAGCGGGCCGTCGAGTTCCGCCGCCTCGCCGAGTCGCCGCTGCGGCACGCGCTTGATCAGGGCCTTCCCGGCCTCGGATTCGAAGAAGGCGTCGTTGAGCTCGGTCTTGATGTAGCCGGGCGCCAGGGCGTTCACCCGGATCCTGTGGCGGGCCCATTCCAGCGCCAGGCTCTTGGTGAGCTGCACGACACCCGCCTTCGAGGCCGCGTAGGGCGCGAGCCCCCCGGTGACGCGCAGCCCCAGGATCGACGCGATGTTGACGATGCTGCCGCCGGTCCCGTGCCGGACCATGCGCTGTCCCGCGGCCTGCGCGACCAGCCAGACGCCCTTCAGATTCGTGTCGAGTACCCCGTCCCAGTCCGCCTCCGTGAGGTCGAGGGCGGGCTTGGTGGCGGTGACGCCGGCATTGTTGACGAGCACCTGGACGGGACCGAAGCGCGTCTCGGCGGCGTCGAGCGCCCGCTCGATGCTGGCCGCATCGGTCACGTCCATGACCACCGCGTGGGCCTGCCCGCCTGCCTCGGCGACGCGGGCGACGGTCTCGGCGAGGGCGTCCGCCCGGCGCGCGCAGAGGGACAGGCGCGCCCCCGCCCGGGCCAAGGTTCCGGCGAAGTGGCGGCCGAGGCCGCTGGAGGCGCCGGTGACCAGAACGTGCCGGCCGGAAAGGTCGAAGAGATCGGCCATCTCAGTGCAGCCGCTCGACCGCCATGGCGATACCCTGGCCGCCGCCGATGCACATGGTCACCAGCCCGTAGCGGCCGCCGGTCCGGGCCAGTTCGTAGAGCGCCTTGACGGTGATGATCGCGCCGGTGGCGCCGATCGGGTGGCCGAGCGCGATGGCGCCGCCATTGGGGTTGACCCTGTCGGGATCGAGGTCCAGTTCGCGCGACACCGCGCAGGCCTGCGCCGCGAAGGCCTCGTTGGACTCGATGACGTCGAAATCCGCCGCCCGCAGGCCCGTCCGCGCCAGAAGGCGCTGCACCGCCGGGACCGGGCCCATCCCCATCTCGGAGGGATCCACGCCCGCATGGGCGTAGCCGACGATCCGGGCGAGCGGCGTGCGGCCGTCGCGCTCGGCCCGGCTCGCGCTTGACAGCACGAGGGCGGCGGCGCCGTCGTTGAGGCCCGAGGCGTTGCCGGCCGTCACGCTGCCGGTCTTGGAGAAGGCCGGGCGCAGCTTGCCGAGGTCCTCGGCGCTCGTGGCCTTCGGGTGCTCGTCGGTGTCGAACGCCACCGTCTCGCGCTTGCGTTGCACGTCGATCGGCAGGATCTGGTCGCGGAACCGGCCCTCGCGGATGGCCCGGGCGGCCCGCGCCTGGCTCTCGGCGGCGAAGGCATCCTGCTGGTCGCGGGAGATGCCATAGCGCTCCGCCACGTTCTCCGCGGTGACGCCCATGTGGCCGTTGCCGAACGGGTCGCTCAGCGCGCCGAGCATGTAGTCGACCAGCACGGCATCGCCCATGCGCTGCCCGTTGCGCCCGACCTTCAGGAGGTGCGGCGCGCGGCTCATGCTCTCGGCGCCCCCGGCGACGGCCGTCTCGGCATCGCCGAGCAGGATCGACTGGGCGGCCGAGACGATGGCCTGCAGGCCGCTGCCGCAGAGGCGGTTGACCGTCATGGCCGGCACCTCCTTGGGGATGCCGCCCTCCATGGCGGCGACGCGGGCGATGTAGGCGTCCCGAGGCTCGGTGGGGATCACGCTGCCGAGGACCACGTGGCCGATCGCCTCCGGAGCCGTTCCGGCACGGCGCAGAGCCTCCGCCACGCACCTGGCCGCCAGCTCCGAGGGCGGGATCGCCGCCAGCGCGCCGCCGAAAGTGCCGATCGCGGTCCGCACCGCGCCGGTGATGACGACATCGGTCATGCTCGGAACTCCTCGCTCACGCGCCCACCGGCCACGACCAGAAGGCGTCGCCTTCGGCCTCCAGGTTGCGGTTGAGCACCATCTTGTGGACCTCGTCGGCCCCGTCCACCAGCCGGGCCTGCCGGGCGTACCGGTAGATCCATTCCAGCGGCGTGTCGGTGGAGTAGCCGCGGGCGCCGTTGATCTGGATCGCCACGTCGGCCGCAGCGTGCAGGAGGTTGGCCACGTGCACCTTCGCCATCGAGACCTCCTTGCGGGCGAAGCTGCCCTGATCCAGCGCCCAGGCGGCCTTCATCACCAGCAGGCGGCCGATCTCGATCCGCATGGCGAGGTCGCCCAGCATGAGCTGGATGCTCTCGCGGTCGGCCAGCCGGATCCCGAAGCCGTGCCGCTCCGCCGCGTAGGCGCGGGCGATCTCGACGCAGCGCTTCGACAGGCCGAGCCAGCGCATGCAATGGGTCAGACGGGCCGGGCCGAGGCGGATCTGCGTCAGCTTGAGCCCGTCGCCCTCGTTCATCAGGACGTTCTCGGCCGGGATCTCCAGGCCGTCGAACAGCAGCTCGCAATGGCCGCCGTGCTCCTCCGGCCCCATGATCGGGATTCGGCGGAGGATCTCCCAGCCGGGCTGGTCCCTGTGGAACAGGAAGGCGGTCAGCCCCTTGCGGGCGTCGTCGGAGGTCCGCGCCATCAGGATGAAGTGGGCGGCCTCCTCGGCGCCGGTGATGTACCACTTGCGGCCGGTGACCACGTAGGTGTCGCCGCGCCGCTCGGCCCGGGTCTGGATCATGCCGGGGTCGGAGCCGCCGCCGGGATGAGGCTCGGTCATGGCGAAGGCCGAGCGCACCCGGCCGTCCACGATCGGCGCGAGCCAGCGCTCCTTCTGGGCGGGGGTCGCAACCTTCTCCAGCACCATCATGTTGCCGTCGTCCGGCGCGGCGGAGTTGAACACGACCGGCCCGAAGATCGAGCGGTTCATCGCCTCGTAGCAGACCGCCATGCCGACCTTGTCGAGCCCGGCCCCGCCGGTCTCGGGCCTGAGCTGGAGGCACCACAGGCCTTCCTCCCGCGCGAGGCCGCGCAGCCGCGCGAGTTCGGGCAGGCCGATGTTGCCGTGGCCGTCATAGGCGGAGGGGTCCGCCTCCAGCGGCAGGATGTGCGCGTCCACGAAGGCCGCGATGCGGGCGCGGTACTCCTCGACGCGGGGCGAGATGGTGAAATCCATGGATCGCGGCCTCTGGCGGGTGCCTGTGCACGGTGAGGTCTATCGACGGCCGAACAGTCTCTCAATGTCGGAGAGTTTCAGTTCGATCGATGTGGGACGACCGTGATTGCACTGCCCGGAATTGGGCGTCGCCTCCATCTCGCGCAGGAGGGCATTCATCTCCTCGGGCCTCAGGCGGCGTCCGGCGCGGATCGAGCCGTGACAGCTCATCCGCGACAGGACCGCGTCGAGGCGCCGGCCCAGGGGACCGCCCTCCGTCGCGGCGGCCCCCCCCTCCTCGTCGCCGCTCGCCGCCAGGGCGTCGAGGATGTCGGTGACGAGGTCGCGCACCGACGCCCCGATCAGCGCCGCCGGTATCTCCCGCACCAGCACGGCGCCGGGGCCGAACGCCTCTATGGCGAGACCGAGCCGGTCGAGCTCCGGCGCGGCGGCGACCAGGCGGTCGGCCTCCTCAGGGCTCATCTCGACCACGTCGGGGATGAGCAGGCCCTGCCGGGCGATCCCGCCCGCCGAACGTTCGGCCTTCATCCGCTCGTAGACGAGGCGTTCGTGGGCGGCGTGCTGGTCCACGATCACGAGGCCATCCCGGGTCTGGGCCAGGATGTAGGTCTCGTGGATCTGGGCGCGGGCCGCCCCGAGGGCATGGTCGACGGCCTCGTCGGAGGCCGGGATCGGGCGGCTGTCGGCCTGCGGCGGGGCGATCGGCGCCGGGGCGGCGCGCGGGGGCTCGAACAGGGCCTGGGCGGTCTCGCCGAAACCCGGTGCGGGATCCGCGGCAAGGGCCGCCGCGGGCTGCCACGTGTCCGGCTGCCGGTATCCCGACGGCGCCGCCACGGAGGGCGTTCCGGCAGCGAAGGCAGGCGGACGCGAGGGCCGGAACAGGCTCGGCATTGCGGCGCCGGTATGGGTCGCCAGGGCCGGCGCCGCCGGACGCAGGGCCTCGAGGGTCCGCGCCGCGCCAGTCGTGGCCGAGCGGGCGCCGCCGCGATTCAGGGCGTCGTGGATCGCGCTCACGATCAGCGCGCGCACAAGCCCGGGCTCGCGGAACCGCACCTCGGTCTTCGCGGGATGCACGTTGACGTCCACGCGATCCGGATCGCAGGCGATGGCGAGCCCGAGCACAGGATGTCGGTCGGAGGCCAGGGTGTCGGCGTAGGCGCCGCGCACCGCCCCGAGGAGCAGCCGGTCGCGGACCGGCCGGCCGTTGACCACGAGGTGGATGTAGCCGGCGGCACCGCGGTGATACGTCGGCAGGCCGACATGGCCGGTCACCGAGAAGCCCTCGCGGACGAGGGAGACCGGCAGGGCGTTCGCGGCGAAATCCGGCCCCAGCACCGCGGTCAGGCGGCGCAGCTCGGCGTCGGCACCGGTCTCGGCCGGCAGGATCAGGGGCTGGCCGGCATCGGCCCGCAGGGTGAAGCGGATGCCAGGCTGCGCCACGGCGAGGCGGCGCAGGGTCTCGGCGATGGCGGCATTCTCGGCCCGGTCCGATTTCAGGAACTTCAGCCGCGCCGGCGTCGCGGCGAACAGCTCGGTCACCTCGATCCGGGTGCCGCGCTGGGCCGGGGTAGGACGGACGGCGCCCTTCGAGCCGGAATCGACCGTCAGGCTGGCACCGGCCTCGGCGTCGTGTGTGCGGGTAACCAGGGTAAGGCGCGACACGGCCCCGATCGACGGCAGGGCCTCGCCGCGGAAGCCCAGCGTCGCGATCGCCGAGAGGTCGCCACCGGGGAGCTTCGAGGTCGCGTGACGCTCGACCGCGAGTTCGAGGTCCTCCGGCGCCATGCCGCGACCGTCGTCGACCACCCGGATCAGGCGGCGGCCGCCGGCCTCCACGGTGACCTCGACCGTGCGGGCGCCGGCATCGATCGCGTTCTCCACGAGTTCCTTCACCGCCGAGGCGGGCCGCTCCACGACCTCCCCGGCCGCGATGCGGTCGACGAGGATGGGATCGAGGCGGCGGACGTGCGGCGCTGTCAGGGAAACGGACATCGGCCGCGACGATAGCGGCTGCGGCGTGCCGTTCCAATCGCTGCGGGTGACTCAGGCAGGGCCGAGAGGCCGGTTTAACGTGTTGCACCATCTGCGGGTACGGATGGAGCGTCGAACAACCGCGCCGTCATTCCGGAACGCCGCAGGCGAGCCCGGAATCCAGAACCGTCGACCGAGCCGTTTCGAGTTCGCCGCGCGGGTCTAGATTCCGGGCCCTGCTCCGCAGTCCCGGAATGACGCGGTACAAGCCCGCCCCGCCTCGAACGGGCTTCGACCGGAGCTTCTATTCCTGGTGATCCGTTGAGCGCTCAGGCGCGCCTTGCGGAACCGCCGAGGGAGATCCGGCTCGCGCTGCCGCGGGTGCCGTGGCTGGGCGACGCATAGGGGCGGCGCGACAGGTCGTAGAGGACGTTGCCGACGAGACCTGCGGCCCGGCGCAGGGTCGCGCCCTCGCACGTGGCGGCCACGCGGATCCCGATTTCGTGGGTGTGGCTGCGGCCGTAGAGCCAGACGGCGAGCCGCGCCCGCGTCGCCTCCGGGATGCCGTCCAGCAGGTAGGCGGCGCCGTCGGGATCGGACCGCATCAGCCGGCCCACCGTCTCCGGCGGCACCGGGCAGTCGAGGGCGGGATCGTCGATGCTGAGCGCGCGAGCCTTCGTCATGGAGGCACCTGACCGTTCTGAAATCCCAGGTTGAACGGCCTTGGTTAACGAACGGTGACCGGGCGCGCGGCCCGGCCGAGAAGGCCGCCTCAGAGGGGCTTGCGGATCAGCCGGGCGATCAGGCCGACGATGCCCTCGCGGAACAGCAGCACGCAGAGCACGAAGACGCAGCCCTGGATGATCGTCACCCAGGCGCCGAACTGCGCGAGATACGTCTCCATCGTGACGATCACCAGCGCGCCGACGATCGGTCCGAACACCGTGCCCATGCCGCCGACGAGGGTCATCAGCACCACCTCGCCCGACATCGACCAGTGCACGTCGGTGAGCGAGGCCAGCTGGAACACGATCGCCTTCGTCGAGCCGGCGAGCCCCGCGAGCGTCGCCGAGAGGACGAAGACCGCGAGCTTGTACTGGCTCGCCCGGTAGCCCAGCGAGATCGCCCTCGGTTCGTTGTCGCGGATCGCCTTCAGCACCTGCCCGAAGGGCGAGTGGATGATCCGGTAGATGAGCAGCATCCCGGCCATGAAGATGACCGCCACGACGGCGTACATGGCCCGGTCGTCGGCGAGGCTGATCGTGCCGAACAGCGCGCCGCGCGGCACCGCCTGGATGCCGTCCTCGCCGCCGGTGAACTTCGCCTGGAGGGAGAAGAAGAACACCATCTGGGCCAGCGCCAGGGTGATCATCGAGAAGTAGATGCCCTGGCGTCGGATCGCCAGCGCGCCGAAGACGAGCCCCAGCAGGGCCGCCGTCACCGTGCCGGTGAGGATCGCCAGTTCAGGCGTGAAGCCGAGGCTTTTCGCCGTGTAGGCGCAGAGATAGCTCGCCATGCCGAAATAGGCGGCGTGGCCGAAGGAGAGCAGGCCGCCGTAGCCGAGAAGCAGGTTGAAGGCGAGCGCGAACAGCGCGAAGCACAGCACCTTCATCAGGTAGACGGGATACAGGACGAGGGGCGCCACGATCAGCAGGACGGCGATGCCGACGAAGATCAGGCGGTGGAGCGCCTTGTCGTCCCGGGTCGTCGGCAGCGCGGCGGCGATCGGGGCGGCGTCGAGGGCGGCGGTGTCGGCCATGGGGTGTGCCTCAGTTCGCGGTCAGGCCGTGCGCCCGAACAGGCCGGCGGGTTTGACGAGCAGCACCAGCACCATGATCACGAAGATCACGGTGGCCGACGCCTCCGGATAGAACACCTTGGTCAGACCCTCGACGAGGCCGAGGGTGAAGCCCGTGATCACCGAGCCGATGATCGAGCCCATGCCGCCGATCACCACCACGGCGAAGACCACGATGATGATGTCGGCACCCATGTTTGGGTTCACCGAGTAGATCGGCGCGGCCAGTACGCCGGCGAAGCCCGCCAGCGCGACACCGAAGCCGTAGGTCAGCGTCAGGAACAGCGGCACGTTCACCCCGAAGGCCTGGACGAGCGTCGGGTTCTCGGTGGCCGCCCGGAGATAGGCGCCGAGCTTGGTCTTCTCGATCACGAGCCAGGTGGCGATGCAGACGGTGAGCGAGGCTACCACCACCCAGGCCCGGTAGTTCGGCAGGAACATGAACGGCAGGCGCTGGCCGCCGGACAGCTCGGCCGGGATCGCGTAGGGCAGGCCCGAGACGCCGTACTGGTTGCGGAACAGGCCCTGGATGATCAGGGCCAATCCGAAGGTCAGCAGCAGGCCGTAGAGGTGGTCGAGCTTGTAGAGCCGGGCGATCAGAACCCGTTCGAGCAGGATGCCGAAGGCACCGACCACGAGGGGCGCCAGTCCCAGGGCCCACCAGTAGCCGAGGCCCACGTAGGTGAGCAGCATCCAGGCCACGAACGCGCCCATCATGTAGAGCGCGCCGTGGGCGAAGTTGATGATGTTCAGGAGCCCGAAGATGATGGCGAGCCCCAGCGACAGGATCGCGTAGAACGAGCCGTTGATCAGGCCGAGCAGCAATTGCCCGAACAGGGCCTGCGTCGGCACACCGAAGATCGTCGTCATGGGCTCCCCTCCGTGCCGCGACCGGCGCTCAACCCTTCACGAGGGGGCAGTTGCCCTCGTTGAGCGGGCGGAAGACCTGATCGCCGGGGATGGTCTCGAGCTTCTTGTAGAGGTCCCACTCGCCCTTCGATTCCGCGGGCTTCTTGACCTCGAACAGGTACATGTCGTGGATCTTGCGCCCGTCGGCGCGGATCACGCCCTTGCCGAACAGCGGGTCGTCGGTCGGCATCGCCTTCATCTTGGCGACCGTGGCGGCGCCGTCGGCGGTCGACTTCAGCTCGGCCACCGCCTTCAGATAGTGGAGCACGTCCGAGTAGACGCCGGCATGGTTGGCGGTCGGCTTCGAGCCGCCCTTCATCTGCTTGGCGAACCGGTCCGAGAAGGCGCGCGTCTGGTCGTTCAGGTCCCAGTAGAACGGCTCGGTGAGGACCAGACCCTGCGCGACCTTGGTGCCCAGCGAGTGCACGTCCGAGGAGAAGACCAGGAGGCCGGCGAGCGCCTGCCCGCCCTCGGTGATGCCGAACTCGCCGGCCTGCTTGATCGAGTTGATCGTGTCGGTGCCGGCGTTGGCGAGGCCGATCACCTTCGCGCCCGACCCCTGCGCCTGCAGCAGGAAGGATGAGAAGTCCGAGGTCGGGAACGGCGTCTTGACCGAGCCCACGACCTTACCGCCGTTCTTGGTGATCACCGCGGTGGTGTCGCGCTGAAGCGTTTGGCCGAACACGTAGTCGGCGGTGAGGAAGAACCACGTGTTGCCGCCGCGCTTCACCATGGCGCCGCCGGTGCCGTTGGCGAGCGCCACCGTGTCGTAGACCCAGTGAATCGTGTTCGGCGTGCATTGCGGGCCGGTGAGGTCGGCGGTGCCGGCGCCGGTGTCGATGAAGACCTTGTTCTTCTCCTTGGTGACCTGGCTGATCGCCAGCGCCACCGAGGAGGTCACGCCGTCCGTGATCATGTCGACGGCGTCGCGGTCGTACCATTGCCGGGCGATGGCGGCGCCGACGTCGGGCTTGTTCTGGTGATCGGCGGAGACGATCTCGACCTTCAGGCCGTGCTGCTCCGGCTTGAAATCCTCGATCGCGAGCTTCGCGGCCACCACCGAGCCCTCGCCGCTGATGTCGGAATAGGCGCCCGAGCGGTCGCCGAGGATGCCGATCTTCACGTTGGTCTGCGCGGCCGCGGTGCCCATCATCAGGGCTCCGGCGAGGGCTGCGAGGGTCGCGGGCCGGGCGATACGTCCGAACATCTTCGTTTCCATCCTCCAACGGCACGGTGGATTTGCACCGGCCAAGTATCGGGGCACCGTTTGCTGGCGCGTGTGCGGCTTTTAGCGCTAACCTCAGACGCCGAGATAGGCGTGAAGCTTGTCGATATTGGCGTCAAGCTCGGCATTGGGGATCATGTCGACAACCCGACCCTGCTCGATCACGAAGTGCCGGTCCGCGAGCGTCTGCGCGAAGCGGAAGTTCTGCTCAACCAGCACGATCGTGTAGCCCTGAGCCTTCAATTGCTGGATGGTCCGGCCGATCTGCTGGACGATGACCGGCGCGAGACCTTCCGTCGGCTCGTCGAGCAGGATCAGCTTGGCGCCGGTCCGCAGGATCCGGCCGATCGCCAGCATCTGCTGCTCGCCGCCGGAGAGCTTGGTGCCCTGACTGCCGGCGCGCTCCTTGAGGTTCGGGAAGAGCTGATGGATGTCGGCCACCGACATCCCGCCCGGCTTCACCCGGGGCGGCAGCATCAGGTTCTCGTGGACCGTGAGGCTCGCGAAGATCCCGCGCTCCTCCGGTACGTAGCCGAGCCCGAGGCGGGCGATGTTGCGCGAGGCCATCCTGATCGTCTCGACGCCGTCGTAGACGATCGAGCCGGCCCGCTTGCCGAGGATGCCGATGATCGCCCGGAGCGTCGTGGTCTTGCCGGCGCCGTTGCGGCCGAGCAGTGTGATCACTTCACCGGCGCGCACGTCGATGTCGATGCCGTGGAGGACGTGGCTCTCGCCGTACCAGCCCTCCAGCCCGCGGACGGTGAGGAGGGAACCGGTCGCGGAGGCCGGCGTGACCGTCTTCAGCGCCGCCTCAGGCATGTCCCGCCCCGATGTAAGCTTCGACCACGCGCGGGTCCTTCGAGACGGTGGCGTAATCGCCCTCCGCCAGCACCTGGCCGCGGGCCAGGACGGTGATGCGGTCGGACAGCGACGCCACCACCGAGAGGTTGTGCTCCACCATCAGGATGGTGCGGTCCTTGGAGACGCGGCGGATGAGCTGCGCCGTGCGCTCGACGTCCTCGTGGCCCATGCCGGCCATGGGCTCGTCGAGGAGCAGCATCTCGGGATCGAGGGCCAGCGTCGTGGCGATCTCGAGGGCGCGCTTGCGGCCGTAGGAGAGTTCGACCGCGAGAACGTCGGCGAAGTCGGACAGGCCGACCGCCTCGACCAGCGCCAGCGCCTCGCCGTTGAGCGCCCGCAGGACGCGCTCGGGCCGCCAGAAATCGAAGGAATCGCCGCGCCGCCGCCGCTGGAGCGCGATGCGGACGTTCTCCATCACCGTGAGGTGGGGGAAGACGGCGGAGATCTGGAAGGAGCGAACGAGGCCGAGCCGGGCCACGTCGGCCGCCTTCATGCCGGTGATGTCGCGATCCTTGTAGCGGATCTTGCCCGCGGTCGGGATCAAGAACTTGGTCAGCAGGTTGAAGCAGGTGGTCTTGCCGGCCCCGTTCGGTCCGATCAACGCGTGGATCGTCCCGCGCTCCACCTGCAAGGCCACATCGTTGACGGCCCGGAATCCGCGGAATTCCATCGTCAGGCCATCGGTCGCCAGGATCACGTCCCGTGCCAAGCGCGTCCCTCCCGGACATACATTCTTGCCGGCCATATCGCCGATCCACCTGGGATCCGTCCATCGCAAACGCCCGACGCGATGCGACAATCCCCGGTGACTGATATCTTCCGCCTCCCCGCGGAGGCGCCCCGCAACGGCGCTTGACCGCCCGAGGGCAGGCGCTTAACTCAGACAAATTGCCACCGGGAGCTGTCGCATGGGTGGTCGAGCGGCCTATCTCGCCGTCGACTGGGGCACGACCAACCGGCGCGCCTACGGGGTCGCGGCCGACGGCGCAGTTGTGGACAGCCTGCAGGATGATCGCGGCGTCCTGGCTCTGGGTCCCGATGACTACCCCGCCGCGGTGGCAGACCTGCGCCAGCGCCTCGGTGCATACGAGGTCGTCGCCAGCGGGATGATCGGCTCCAGCCGAGGCTGGCGAGAGGTCCCCTACGTCACCGCGCCGGCCACCCTTGAGCACCTGGCGTCGGCCAGCCCGGAGGTTGCGCCCGGATTCCGGATCATCCCGGGTGTCGCGCTGACGGACAGCAAGCGGCCCGATGTCATGCGGGGCGAGGAGATCCAGGTGCTCGGGGCGATCTGCACCGGCGCGGCGCCCCCGACCGCGCTGTTCTGCCAACCCGGCACCCACAACAAGTGGATCGCGACCATCGAGGGCGCGATCGCGACGTTCACGACCGTGATGACGGGCGAGATTTTCGCGCTGCTCCGCGCTCATGGCGTCCTGGCAGGAATGCTCGACGCCCGGGTTGCCGACGGCGCCGCGTTCCGCCGCGGGCTCCGCCGCGGGATCGCGTCCCAGAATCTGGCCGCGACCCTGTTCGAGGTGAGGGCCGGGGTGCTCCTCGACTGCCTTGCGCCGGCCGATGCCGCCGCCTACGCCAGCGGCATCCTGATCGGGGCGGACGTGGCCACCCGCGAGGATCTCGCCAGCCGGCCGGTGCATCTGCTGGGCGGCGGTCCGCTGGCCACCCTCTACGCCGTCGCGATTGCCGAGGCAGGCGGCACGCCGATCGTCGTGCCGGACGGGTTCACCACGGCCGGGATCCACGCCATCTGGAGCCACCGCGCATGACCATCCTGGATCGATTCGAGGCGGCCTTCGCCGCCTGCCCCCTCGTGGCGATCCTGCGCGGTCTGACGCCGGAGGAAGCGCCGGAGGTGGGCGAGGCCCTGGTTCAGGCCGGGTTCACCCTGATCGAGGTTCCGTTCAACTCGCCCAATCCGCTGCGCAGCGTCGCGATCCTCGCCGAACGTCTGGCCGGGCGCGCCCTGGTGGGAGCCGGCACGGTGCTGACGACCGCTCAGGTCGAGGCGGTCGCCGCCGCCGGCGGGACGCTCGTGGTTTCACCCAACACCGATGCCGCCGTGATCCGGGCCAGCGTCGGGGCCGGTCTGGTCTCGCTGCCCGGCTACCAGACGCCGACTGAAGCCTTCGCGGCGCTGGCGGCCGGCGCGACCGCGCTGAAGCTTTTTCCCGCCGATGTCGCCTCGCCCGCCGCCCTCAAGGCGCACCGTGCCGTCCTCCCTGCGGGAAGCCGCGTGCTCGCCGTCGGCGGCGTCACGCCGGACGGCATCGCGACCTGGCGTCAGGCCGGAGCCGACGGCTTCGGACTGGGTTCGAACCTTTACCGCCCCGGGAAGTCGGCGACGGAAGTCGCCCGGGACGCAACCGAATTCGTCGCCGCCCTCCGGCGATCCGCCTAGGGCGCTTTCCCCTGAAGAGGATGCCGCTCCGGCGCAAGAGAACGCATTTCAGCATGACTCGGGAGCCGTGCCCGATCGCGACACGATCAGGCACAGCTTCGAGGCCCGGTTGCATCTGCGACCGATCTTCAGCCGCAGGTGTTGGACCGGCGATCGCACGGGCCTATCAGGCCGGATCGTTTCGGGCGGCGGGAGCAGAGGCATGGTCGATGAGCGCGCGCAGGCGTCCGGGGACGACGGTCTCGACGGGCTCGAAACGCCGTGCCTGATCCTCGATGCGGACCGTCTCAAGGCCAATGTCGACGGGATGCGCCGGCGCCTCGACAAGTTGGGAGTCGCGTTACGACCTCATTTGAAGACTGCGAAATCACTTCCCGTGGCGCGAATGGCCATGTCGCGGCCGGACGGTCCCGCTACGGTCTCGACCTTGCGCGAGGCCGAATATTTCGCCGAAGGCGGCGTCCGGGACATGATCTACGCGGTGGGCATCGCGCCCCAGAAGCTCGATCGGGTCGGGGCCATCCGCAGGCGCTGGGCAGCCGATCTGGCAATCGTCCTCGATTCACGCGCGCAGGCCGAAGCGGTCGCGCTCTGGAGCCGCCGCGCAGGCGATGCGCTCCCGGTGCTGATCGAGGTTGATGCCGATGGTCACCGGTCGGGCGTCGACCCGCGGGATGCGGAGCAGTTGCGGGCGATCGGCGATGCGCTCGCGGAAGGGGCCGAGCTGCGCGGCGTCCTGCTCCATGCCGGCGACAGTTACGGGCTCAGCGACCCGGTTGCGCTGCGCGCGGCCGCGGAGGCCGAGCGGTCGGCCGCGGTCGCGGCGGCCTCGATCCTCCGGGACGCGGGCCTGCCCTGCCCCATGGTGAGCATCGGCTCGACCCCGACCGCGCGCTACGCCGCCCACCTCGAAGGCATCACCGAGGTGCGGGCTGGGGTGTTCATGATCGGCGATCTTTTCCAAGCCGGGGTCGGCTCCTGTGCGGTGGAGGAGATCGCGCTCACCGTGCTGACAACGGTCATCGGCCATCAGAACCAGAAAGGTTGGATCATCACGGATGCCGGCTGGATGGCCCTGTCACGCGACCGGGGCACGGCCAGACAGGCGATCGATCAGGGGTATGGCATCGTCTGCGATCGTGCCGGGCGTCCCCTTGAGGATCTGATCGTCCGGGACGCCAATCAGGAACACGGCATCCTTGCCCTGCGGGCTGGTGCGTCGGCCGCGCTACCGGATCTTCCGATCGGCACGCGCCTGCGCATCCTGCCGAACCACGCCTGCGCCACCGGGGCGCAGCACGATCGCTACCATGTCGTCGCCGGAGGCCGGCACAAGGGCGAAATCTGGCCGCGCATCAACGGATGGTGACGCGCGGCCTTCGGTCTTATCGACGGGTGGCGACGCTTCGGACGGACCCGCCCTTCTGGTCCATGACGACGCGGCAGGCCGTGCTCAGGCTAACGCGCCGCTCGCGCAGACAGGCCGTGATCGCCCCGGCGTTGGGAATCTGCGCCGCGCAGAGGCGCAGGACATCCGGGGTGCAGGCCGAGCGCTCATCCGGCGTCTCGGCGAGGGCCGGTGCCGCGCCAACGATGGTGAGCAGGGCAAAGAGGGCGGGTTTCATCGAAGCGTTCCCCCGTAAACAGATGCGAGTGAATGGAGCGGCCAAGTCTGGGCACCGGGCGAGAACGCCGTCGACGCCCATTATTTCCGCGGCTCGCAGGCGTGATTTGCCGCGGGCATACTCCGGGATGCTGCGAGGGTGCGCACGGTTCAGGGACGCGTCACCGGGGCGATGGCACCCGTGGCGACCGGATCGGTCAAGGCCGCGCCGATCGACGGCTGCGCTCGCTGCCGGTCGACCTTGTCGGCGGAGACGAGCGCGGCGGCGATCAGGGCCGAGACGGCCAGCGTCGCCTTCACCACATTCCAGAGCCGCGCGAACATGGCCGAGCCTCACCGATTTACGGAGCGCGAGCGGCGGATCTGCCACGCTCAGCGGTTCGGTCATCCTCGGCGGCAGCCCTTCCCAAAACCTTTCCCGCCGGCATCTACATTGATGTCCGTCGGGACCTGATGCATTCGCGCCTCACACGGCCGACGGTTCGATTGACGCTTCGGCCGCCAGCGCCTCGAAGACCAGCGCGTGTCGTTGCGCCAACGCGTCCACGTCCGTCGTGTAGCCGCCGCCGATCACCGCCACGAGCGGGATGCCGCGCGCACGGGCCTGGGCCACCACCAAGCGGTCCCGCGCCAACAGCCCCCCATCGGTGAGGCAGAGCCGGCCGAGGCGGTCGTCGCGGTGGGGATCAACCCCGGCATTGTAGAACACGATGTCCGGAGCGAGGGCGTCGAGGAGGGCCGGCAAGCGTGCGCGGAGAACCTCGAGATAGCCGCTGTCCTCCAGACGATCCGGCAGCCCGATATCGAGATCGCCGGCGATTTTCTGAGCGGGGTAGTTGTTCTCGCAATGAACGGAGAGGGTGAACAGATCCGGCGACAGGGCGAGGCAGTCCGCCGTACCGTCCCCCTGGTGAACGTCGAGATCGACCACGAGGGCGCGCTGGATCAGCCGCTCGGCCTGCAATGTGCGCGCGGCCACCGCCACGTCGTTCAGCACACAGAACCCTGCGCCCTGCCGGCGCCGGGCATGGTGGCTGCCTCCCGCGGCGCTGCCGGCCAGCCCTTCCGCGAGCGCGAGTCGCGCGGCCAGAAGGGTCCCGCCCACCGAGGCACGGGAGCGTCGGACCAAAGCGTCATCGACGGGCAGGCCGATCGCCTTTTCGATGTCAATCGATACGGCGCCGTCGAGAACTGCAGCGACGTAGGCCGCGTCGTGGGCGCGCACGAGGACGTCCGCGCTGGCCGGCTCCGGCATCACGAAGCCGAGCGGTGCGAGCCCTCTGGCGATCAGGGTCTCGGCGAGGAGACCGTATTTCCGCATCGGAAACCGTTGGCCGGACGGAAGCGGTGCCTCGTAGGCCGGATGGAAGGCGATCGGCGGGATCACGCTGCCAAGACCCGATCGGTCAGTATCGCCTCGGCGAGTGCCAAGCCACTATCATGGGCGGCCTCGATACGGGGGCCGAGGCACCAATCGCCGGCGGCGCCGAGGCGCATGGTGCCGTCGTACAGACAGGGACGGCCGAGCGCGGTTTCGACCGCAGCGTAGCGCCAACGATGCGCCCCGGCATAGGCCGGCCTCAGATCGGCGCCAAGTTCTTCCTCCGTGGCTTGGACGAGGGCGGAGACGATCGCTTCGCGCGGTTCCTCGAGATGGAGGCGGGACCATGCCGGCGTCGTATGAACGGTGAGCCGGGTGCCACCCGGCCGGCCCGGCTTTGAAGAGTCGCAGGCGATAAGGCTGATTGGCGCCCGTCGAGGCTCTATCAGGTTCGCCGCTACGCCGATCTCGGTCGCAATCATCAGCGACCAGCAGGGCGCATAGATCGCGCGCTCGACCCCCGGCAGCGCCAGGCCGGAGGCATCGAGCAGCGCCGCGACCTGCGGTGCCGGGAAGGTGATCGCGACGGCCGCGAAAGGACCGTGGACTGCACCCCTATCGTCCTCCAGATGCCAAGTGGCCGCGTTCCGATGAATGCGCCTGATCGTGGTGGCGGTCGCGACGGAAAGGTTGCGGAGGAGATCGCGCACCGGCGCTGTCATGTCTGGAACGCCGACCCATCGCCTGGAACCGGCCCAGGGCGCGACGATGCCCCGCCGCTCCCAATTCTTCAGGCGGGATGCGAAAGCCGGACCATGAGCCCGCATGAACTGCGCACCGTGATCGAACTGCAGCGCATCGACGCGGCGCAGCGCCATCCGGCCGCCAATGCCGCGACCTTTGTCAAAGACCCGAACCGGCTGCCCGGCATCGGCGAGACGCCGCGCAACGACGGCGCCGGCCATGCCGGCTCCCAAAATCGCGACAACCTGTTGCGTCTCCACAATGCCGCCCTGTCGTACGCGACTCCGCTCGCCGCACGATCCGAAACCTAGCGGAGCCCGGTGCGTCAGTCAGGGCGACCGCCTGTCACGATCAATCATTGGACGAGGGGTGACCCGGCCAGGGATACGGTTGACGATCCATTAGCGACGGATGCCGATTTAAAGGCGCTTCAACCTCGGGAACACCGACCTGCTTGCGCTCTTCCTGGAGCAGAGCGTGCATCGCCGGCCTGTCATGCGATGCCGGTTGTTCGCGCGGGCGACCTCTTGGCCGCGACATTCGCGTGGTAGCCGCTGTCCCGGTTGATGAGATGGGACCGACGGCGCCCCAGGCCTCCAGGGGGCCCTGGCCAGGATCAGCACGACATCCGTGCGGAACGCTGCCTTCAGCGTCGCCGACGCCATCAAAGCGTCGATGTCGTGCTGATAGGCCGCGAGGGCGGCGGGGCGATCAGCAGGGCCTGGGCGTAGGCGCGGCGGATTTTTCCGGGCGTGCGGATCAGGCTCTCGAGCGGGTCAGTTACATTGTTGGACTGATCGATCATGAAGACGGGTGCCGCTGCGCGGTCCTGCAGCTCCATCAACTCGTTGAGGACTGACATCACAATTGCATTCTCTTTCTGAGATGCGCTTGGCGAGCGGTCGCTTGATGGCGCGGAGGACCCGTTCGCCCGCAAGGGGCTCGACGGAGTAGCTCTCTCACGTTCGATAGGGCGACATGTCCGCGTGTCGCCGCGAGGGACTGCGACGAGCGACGGTGCAGCGCGGCTGTTTCCTCAGGACGCGATTGACGACTATCCGCGCGCTGCGTTCTCCCATGGCAGAGTGTCGTCGACAGCCTGTTTTAATGCATATCCTTCATTATGGCAAATTATATTGTCGTCTTGATCAATACATTCTGGAAGCAGCAATGATAAGTATTATTTTTTTAAGCTCAATTCGTCCGAGGTAATCGCAGGTGACAAATCTTGTGGCATTTGCCGCTTGCGAAGCCAGGGAGCGTGTTGAGTTGCTGTCAGATCGCGAAGCGTGGCCCTTAGCCGATCGCCGGACACAAAGACAGGCGCCCGCAATGTAGCGTTATCACGCGCTCACGAAAGCGAGACTTTCGACACGGTAAAGCATCGCTGCTTCGTGGATTCGGCCCATATCGTGCGCCGATTTATCGACCGGATAATTGGCCCGTGGATCTTTCGTGCTTATTTCGGCCAATCCGGATAAACCGGACGCTCTCAGTCAGCGAAATGCTTAGGAGACTGATGGTGCCCAGGGGCGGAATCGAACCACCGACACTGCGATTTTCAGTCGCATGCTCTACCAACTGAGCTACCTGGGCGTCGTCCGCGCCGGTGTCGGCCTCGGACGCCGCGGGGTATAGTCAGTGCTTCGCGGCCTGTCCAGCCTGCCAAGCCGCCGATGATGCGGAACTGCCGGAAAAAATCAGCGCTGGGAATCCTCATCGCGGGGTGGCTCGTCGGAGTCGATCTCCTCCGGCAGGGCGTAGCGCTCGTTCAGCCAGCGTCCGAGATCGACGTCGGCGCAGCGCTGGGAGCAGAACGGCCGGTACTCCGGTGCGGCCGGCCTTCGGCAGATTGGGCAAGCCGGGCGCAAATCCCGTTTCATGCGAGGGCGCCCCAGCCGGACCGGATCGGATATCCCTCGCCGTCGAGGAGGCTCATGGTCTCGTACAGCGGCAAGCCGACCACAGCGCTGTAGGAACCCACGAGTTTAACCACGAATGCGCCCGCAAGCCCCTGGATCGCGTAGCCGCCAGCCTTTCCGCGCCACTCGCCCGAGGCGACATAACCCTGGATGTCACGGCCCGAGAGCCGCTTGAAACGCACCCGAGTCTCGACGACCCGCTCCCTGCGACCGCGCGGCGACAGCACGCAGACGGCTGTGAATACCCGGTGCTGCCGCCCGGACAGCAGACGCAGGCAATCCGCCGCCTCATCCGGTACCTCGGCCTTCGGGAGCACGCGGCGGCCGACTGCGACGACTGTGTCGGCCGAGACCAGCCACGTCGGCGTCGCCCTGTCGTCCAGATGGAGCGCGGCTTCCGCGGTCGCCAGCTTGGTGCGGGCGAGCCGCCGGGCGAGTTCGCGCGGAGGCTCGGCCTTGCGCGGCGTTTCATCGACTTCGGCAGGGAGCAGCGCATCCGGCTCGATCCCGATCTGCTGCAGGAGGGCGAGCCGGCGGGGCGAGGCGGAGGCCAGAACGAGGCGGGTCTTCGGCCTCTCCGTCGGCCCGACTGCTTCAGGTGTGGCGTCCATGGTGTTCCATTCGCACGGGCGGCCCGGAGCGGCGCGGACTCCTGCTCAGGAACGCCGTCATCGGCCAGGACAGCCTCAATCCGCCTGCCTGATAAGGGAATGGGTCGGGGTTGTGAACCGAAGGCGATCCGGAAGCGCGCGGACGAGGGGCGCCGAACCTTCGCTTGAATCCATCGAAGACACCGTGGACCGCACGACACGTCCGGGACCGCAGCTGCGCCGATTTCGCAAGCTCCCGGTGACGACGCGCAGGCATGTTCGAGTATTCGATGCTGCCCGCCTCCGACGTTGCGGCCGGCTGTAACTGATCATTAACCAAACGCAGCGGACAGTACCGCGGTCGCGAGAGGTCAAGCCCGATGCTGAACGCTGATCCGCTGCTGCCGCGCCCCAAGCTCATCAATGCCGCTCTGCTGGCCCGCGCCCTAGACGGCTTGAAGCCGAAGGTGAGTTCGCCGGTCGAGATGTGGCAGAAGCTCACGGATCAATACGTGGTCGATCTCGACGCCGTCGCAGCACTCCTCCCGGTCAGTGAGCCGGAAACGCATTGGCTGGCCGCCCGCGACTGAGCTGCTGCATCACCCCTTCACCCGTGCCGGCCTCTTGGCACGTGACGTGCACAACCGTTCGAAGACCGGAGGAAGCACCCAGGCAACGACAACGCGGTGGCTCGCACGCCGGAGCACCCCGCGGACCTTTCCATCACTCGAAGATGAGGTCGGTCATGTCGGAATTGCTCTCTGTTGCCTTGGTCTGCGCCGGGACTTTGCTCGCGCAGGATTGCTCCCGCGACACCGCCCTCGACGTCATCGTCTCCCCGGCGCACACGCCCATGGAGTGCTTGATGCACGCTCAGGCCATGGCCGCGCAGGCCGGCCTTCCCGGCGGCAGCGACCGATATCTGAAAATCGCCTGCGAGCACCGCCGCGGAGCGGGTGAGCCCGCCGCCATCGTGCGCCGCGCGTCCTGATTGCGGGCTGACCCGTCCTGCCACGTCCTGCACGAGACCGCGGCGCCAACGCGACGCGTTTTCCATCCGGCCGTCCTGTCCTGATTCGGCGCGTTGAGACCGGATGGTGCATCAAAGCCACGTCGGCACCATTCCCAATGGGATGAGCCTAAAGGACAGTTGCGGGTCACAACCCTCGAACCCATCCTGCACGGCCACGCTGATGCGGCTCCGGCCCCTGCATCCGCCGACGGTGACGCTCCGATGGCCCCGTGCTGGGCATGGTTCCTGCGAGTTCCTGCCCCGATGATGTACGACACGTTCGACCTGCAGACTGACATCGCCGCCCAGACCCGGGCTTGGGGGCAGCTCCTGAACGATGTCTGGTCGCCCTGGCTGAGGCTGGGTGAGCCGATCACCTGGATGTCCGCGGGGGCGCGAATGATGATGCGCGCCGGACTGACCTTCGCCCGCCCTGCCTACGGGATCGAGGCTGTGATGGTCGGCAACCGCACTGTTCCGGTTGTCGAGGAGCCCGTCGAAGTCACGCCCTTCGGCACTCTCCTGCATTTCAGGAAGGACATTCATACCGACCAGCCGAAGGTGCTGATGGTGGCTCCGATGTCTGGGCATTTCGCAACGCTCCTGCGCGCCACCGTCCGCACGATGCTGCCAGACCACGACGTCTACATAACCGACTGGCACAACGCCCGCGACGTGCCGCTGGCGGACGGACAATTCGGCTTCGACGATTACGTCGGTCATCTCGTTCACTTTCTGCAGGCAATGGGTGATGGTGCTCATATGGTGGCGGTTTGCCAGCCGGCTGTGCAGGCGCTGGTGGCGGCCGCCGTGATGGCGCAGACGAAGGACCCAGCCGCGCCGCGCAGCATGACCCTGATGGCCGGTCCGGTGGATTGCCGAATCAATCCGACGGGGGTGAACGAACTCGCGACTTCGAAGCCAATCGAGTGGTTCGAGCAGAACCTCATCGCTACCGTGCCGACCCGTCACAGGGGCGCGGGCCGCAGGGTCTATCCGGGCTTCGTCCAGGTCTCCGCCTTCATGGCAATGAACGCCAAGCGGCACATCCAGGGTCACGCCGACCTGTTCTGGCACATGGCGAACGGCGAGCACGCCAAGGCCGAAGCCATCGGGGCCTTCTACGACGAGTATTTCGCCGTACTGGATCTGGCGGCTGAGTTCTATCTGGGGACGGTCAAGACTGTGTTCCAGGATCACACTCTGGCGCGGAACGCGGTCAGCTACCGCGGTGATCCGATCGACCTTCGCGCGATCCGCCGGACGGCCCTGATGACAGTCGAAGGCGAGCGGGACGACATCTGCGCCGTCGGACAGACGATGGCAGCTCACGACCTCTGCACGGGCCTCGCACCTTACATGCGAACCCACCATCTGCAGGCTGGGGTCGGTCACTACGGCGTCTTCGCCGGCCGGCGCTGGGAGCAGCAGATCTACCCGCAGGTGCGCAATTTCATCCAGTCGCACAACTGAGCGGCAGACGAGCCCCTCACGTCGCGCCGATTTGACCCGCCGACTGCCACAGCCCACCATGATAGCCTACTCGAATGGGGCCCGGATCGTGCCGGACCTCGCAGGCATGGGGCGGAACGCGCGGCGTGATCGGCAGGGACGGCTTCGGCAGCGACAGCAGCAAAACCGGCTCGGAACCGGCCCGATCCGCGGCGGCCGCGCACCTCGATCGCTTGGTGGCTCAGGCGCGCGCCGCTGCGCTCTGGGAACAGGCGTGGCCGGTGCTGTGGCGCGGCTTGGGCGTCGGGCTGCTGTTCCTCGCGCTGTCTTGGTCCGGGCTGTGGCTCGACCTGCCGCCCGTCGGACGCCAGATCGGGTTGGCCTTTCTGGCGGTCTCGCTGGTCGTCGCGGTCCTGCCCCTCATTCACATCGCCCGGCCGGATCGGCGCGCGGCGCTCGCCCGGATCGACCGGGAGGCGGCTTCGCGCAACAGCTCCCTGCGCCACGGTCCCGCCTCCGCGGCTCAGGATAGCTTGGCGGTCGGTGCGGCGGATGCGGGGAGCCGGACGCTCTGGGAGCTCCACCAGCGCCGCGCCGCTCAGGCCGTTGCAGCCCTTCGCGTCGGCCTGCCTCGCCCGGGCATGACCCGCCGCGATCCCTATGCTCTGCGTGCCGGTCTCGTCGTCGCCGCCGCTGCCAGCCTGTTCGCGGCGGGTCCGGAGTGGCGCGAGCGTATCGGCGCGGCGTTCGACTGGCGGGAGCCCGCGGCGCCGGGCCCGAACTTCCGCGTGGACGGCTGGATCGACCCACCCCTCTACACCCGCCTGCCGCCGCTGCTCATCGCTATGGACGGGAGCGACCAACATCTGCGCGCACCGGTCAACGCGCAGCTCATTGTGCGCATTGCCGGTCAAGGCAAGGCCGCAGCGGACACGATGCTGACCCCCAACGCGGGACTGGTCCCAGTGCCCGGCCAGGACGCGCGCCCGGATCTGCGCGAGGAACGATACCGCATCATCGGAGGGGCCGAGCTGGTCATCGTCACGCCGGCGGGCCGGCAGCGCCTCACCGTGGACGCGATTCCGGACCGTCCGCCGGAGGTGACTGCCGTGGGTGGGCCCGAGGTGAACGGACGGGGCACCTTCAACCTGACCTACCGGGCAAAGGACGATTATGGGATCAGCACAGCCGAGGGCGTGATCGAACCACTCAAGGCGGGCCGATCCCTCGTTCCCGTGCCGCGCATTGCCCTCGCCCTGCCGCCCGACGCTTCTGGAGAGGGCGACACCAAGACCCTCGTAGACCTGACCGAGAGCCCGTGGTCCGGCGCGCGGGTGCGCTACCACATCGTCGTCAAGGACGAGGCTGGCCAGGAGGGCCGCACGCCCGACACCGAGATCACGCTGCCGGCGCGCCCATTCCGGGAGCCGCTTGCGCGGGCGCTCGCCGAGGACCGCCGCCGCCTCGTCACCGCCCCAGACACCGATCGCCGCTGGGTGCAAGGCGCGCTGGACGCGCTCCTCGTCGCGCCCGACACCTTCACGCCCCAGCCCGCCATCTTCCTCGGTCTCAGGACGGCCACGGAGCGGCTGCGCAGCGCCAAGACCGATCCCGAACTCGTCGAAGTCGCCGATCTCCTCTGGGCGATGGCCCTGAAGATCGAGGACGGCGACCTCTCGGACGCCGAGAAGCAGCTGCGTCAGGCGCAGGACCGACTCAAGGAGGCGATCGAGCGCAACGCCCCCGACGACGAGATCAAGCGGCTGACCCAGGATCTCAAGCAGGCCCTCGACAAGTTCCTGTCCGAGATGGCCCAGAAGCAGGGCCGCGACCCCCGGGACGAGAGCGAGCGCAGCCAGGGCAATCAGCAATCGAAGACCGTCACGCCGCAGGATCTCGACAAGATGATCCAGGACATGGCGGAGGCGATGAAGCGGGGCGACACCGCCGAGGCGCAGCGCCTCATGGAACAGCTGCGCAACATTCTGGAGAACCTTCAAACAGCCGAACGCGGCAGCCGCTCGGATCAGGCGGCCCGCGAGATGCAGAAGCAGATGCGCGACCTCGATAACATGGCGAAGGAGCAGCAGGGGCTGCGCGACGAGACCTTCAAGGACGGCCAGGAGCAGCGCGGCGGCCAGAGGCCGCAGAACCGCGGGCAGCAGCAGCAGGGACAGCGCGGACAGCAGGGCAGCCAGGGCCAGCAAGGGCAGCGGCAGCAGGGACAGCAAGGGCAGCAGGGCCAGGGACAGCAGGGCAACGTCGGAGAGCGCCAGCAGGGGCTGCGACAGCGTCTTGAGGAACTGGAGCAGCGCATGAAGGAGAACGGCATGCGCGGCGAACAGGGTCTCTCCGATGCCGAGGATGCGATGCGCGAGGCCGAGAACGCCCTCAAGCAGGGTGATTCCGGCGAGGCAGTGGATGCCCAGGGGCGGGCGCTCGACGGCCTGAAGCGCGGTGCCGAAGGCATGGCGCAGCAGATGCAGGAAATGGCCGAGGGCCAGGGCGAGGGTCAGCAGGACGGCGGCCAGCAGCCCGGGCAGCAGGGTCAGGCCGGGGCCCGCGACGACGATCCGCTCGGCCGCCCCACGCGCGGCCGCGATATGAGCGACGGACGGGTGCGCGTTCCCACCGCCGACGAGTCGGCGGTCCAGCGCGCCCGCCGCATCATGGAGGAGTTGCGGCGCAAGCTGGGTGACCCGACCCGGCCCCGCGAGGAACTCGACTATTTCGAGCGCCTCCTCCGCCGCAACTGAAACCCCGACAACCCCAAGACGCGACGCGGCGCCTGCAATAGGGTGCCCGTCCGGCCCGGATCCACGCCGCCATGTCGTCCAACACCCTGGTCCTTCTCGCCTGCCTGGCCGTCGCCGCGGTCCTGTTCTTCGGCCTAGCCAACATGATGCGGGGCGGGAGCGCGAACCTCTCGCAGAAATTGATGCGCCTTCGCGTCCTGCTGCAGTTCGTGGCGATCCTGATCATTATGGGCGTCGTCTGGTGGCGCTCAGCCTGAGCGCGTTCACCGACGAGTGTGACTGCGCCGCCGCACCGAATGCCTTTCGCCGCGGCGGCGGATGAATTGCCCGCATTCGGCCGCGGACGTCGTGCTACGCTCGGTAGTGACGAACTGCTACGCCTCCACGGCCGAGACCGCATGACTGCCCCCCTCCGTACCTGCTTCATCGGCCTCATCACCGGTGTGGCGATCATGCCCGTCTCTGCAGCCGACGCGCCGCCGCTTCCGGTCGCCTACGCGGCGCCAGCTCAGCCGCTGAGCATCGTCTCCGAAATCCGAATCGGTGGATCGGTTCAGGATCCGGGCAGTGCCGAGGGCAAGCTCCCCGGCTTCAGCAAGGCCAACATCAACGGCGAGATCCTCTTCGCCAAGCCGCGGATCAGCGCCGACCCGTTCTGGCAGGCCTTCGTTCCGCGGCCGACGGTCGGCGGCAGCTACAATACCGGCGGCCGGACCAGCTACGCGTATCTCGGCGCCACCTGGACCCTCGAAGTCTTCCCCGAGACCTTCAACCGACGGATCTTCCTCGACGGTTTCTTCGGCGGCGTGGCCCACAACGGCTATACCGGCCCGAAGGCGGACACGCCCTACGGTTTCAACACACTCGGTTGCTCCCCCATGTTCCGCGAGGCCGCCGCCCTGGGCTATCGCATCACCGAGCACTGGAGCATCATGGCCACCATCGAGCACATGTCGAATGCCGGCCTCTGCGCGAACAACCGCGGCCTGACCAATTACGGCGGCAAGATCGGCTACACCTTCTGAGGCACTTGTCCCCGTGGTCAAGCTCAACCGCATTTACACACGCACGGGCGACAACGGCACGACCGCGCTGGCGGACGGGCAGCGCCGCTCAAAGGCGGACCTGCGGGTCGAGACCTACGGGACAGTCGACGAGACCAACGCCTGCATCGGTATGGCGCGCCTGCACACGCAGGGCCGCCTCGACGGGATGCTCGGGGCGATCCAGAACGACCTCTTCGACCTCGGCGCGGATCTCGCGACGCCGCCCACCCCGGAGCCGCTGCCCTATGAGCCGTTGCGGATCGTGGCGAGCCAGGTCGAGCGGCTGGAGCGGGACATCGACTCCCTGAATGCGGCGATCCCGCCGCTGAAATCCTTCGTCCTGCCTGGAGGCTCGCCGGCCTCCGCGGCTTTGCACCTCGCCCGGACCGTCTGCCGACGGGCCGAGCGGCTTGCAGTCAGTCTGGCTGCCCGCGAGGACGAGAGCGTCTCCCCCGAGGCCATCCAGTATCTCAACCGCCTGTCGGACTTCCTTTTCGTCGCAAGTCGCGCGGCGAATGCGGACGGGGCCGACGACGTCCTCTGGGTACCCGGCGCCAACCGCTGATCCGGGCTCAGCCTTTTCAGGCACCCTCCACCGCGCCGCGTTGACAAGGCGGAAATGTGGCCGCTACGGTCCGCGCAGCTTGCGTGCCTGCCCCGGTCCCGGTGGCCTTGGAAGTGGCGTGCACGACGACAAGAATCCTCCGGGGAAGGATCGAAGCCGCCATGAAGGTTCTGGTGCCCGTGAAGCGGGTGGTGGACTACAACGTGAAGATCCGCGTGAAGGCCGACGGCTCCGGGGTCGAGCTCGCCAACGTGAAGATGTCGATGAACCCGTTCGACGAGATCGCCGTCGAGGAGGCGATCCGGCTGAAGGAGAAGGGCACGGTCAGCGAGATCGTGGCGGTGTCGATCGGCCCGCAGCAGGCGCAGGAGACGCTGCGCACGGCGCTGGCCATGGGCGCCGACCGCGCCATCCTGGTCAAGACCGACGTCCCTTGCGAGCCGCTGGCGGTGGCCAAGCTGCTGAAGGCCGTGGTGGAGAAGGAGAGCCCGCAGCTGGTCATCCTGGGCAAGCAGGCCATCGACGACGACGCGAACCAGACCGGCCAGATGCTCGGCGCGCTGCTCGGCTGGCCGCAGGGCACCTTCGCCTACAAGGTCGAGGCCGGCGAAGGCAGCCTCGACGTCACCCGCGAGGTCGACGGCGGCCTGCAGACGGTCAGCCTGACGCTGCCGGCGATCGTCACCACCGACCTGCGCCTCAACGAGCCGCGCTACGCGAGCCTGCCCAACATCATGAAGGCCAAGAAGAAGCCGCTCGACGAGCTGGCGCCGGACGCGCTGGGCGTCGACGTGACGCCGCGGCTGACCGTGCTCAAGACCGCCGAGCCGCCGGGCCGCTCGGCGGGCGTCAAGGTCGGCTCGGCCGCCGAGCTCGTGCAGAAGCTCAAGGTCGAGGCCGGCGTCATCTGATCCGCTCCGCGCGGCTCCCGCCCCGGTCGAGCCCCGCGCCCCCCTTCGAGGACACACACGACCATGACGACACTCCTCTTCGTCGAGCACGGCCACGGCCAGATCAAGGACGGCACCCTCAAGGCGCTCTCCGCGGCCCGGGAGATCGGCGCGCCGGTCCACGCCCTGGTGCTGGGCGCCGGCTCCGGGCCGGCGGCCGCGGCGGCGGCCAAGCTGGAGGGGGTCGAGAAGGTCCTGCACGCCGAGGACGGCGCCTACGACCACGACCTCGCCGAGCCGGTCGGCGCGCTGCTGGCGGCGATCGCCGAGCCCTACGACACGATCATCGCCTCGGCCTCGACCACGGGCAAGAACGTGCTGCCGCGGGTGGCCGCGCTCTTGGACGTGGCGCAGGTGTCCGACATCATCAAGGTGGTCTCGCCGGACACGTTCGAGCGTCCGATCTACGCCGGCAACGCGATCCAGACCGTGCAGGTGCCGTCGGGCAAGCGGGTGATCACGGTGCGCACGGCGGCGTTCAAGGCGGCGGCCGAGGGCGGGGCGAGCGCGCCGATCGAGCCGGTCGCGGCGGCCGCGCCGGAGGCGGGCGGCTCGCGCTTCAAGGGCGAGGAGATCGCCAAGTCGGATCGTCCGGAGCTGGCCTCGGCGCGGATCATCGTGTCGGGCGGGCGCTCGCTCGGCTCGTCGGACCAGTTCCACGCGCTGATCGAGCCGCTGGCCGACACGCTGGGCGCGGCGGTGGGCGCCTCGCGGGCGGCGGTGGACGCCGGGTACGCGCCGAACGACTGGCAGGTGGGGCAGACCGGCAAGGTGGTGGCGCCGGACCTGTACGTGGCGGTGGGCATCTCGGGCGCGATCCAGCATCTGGCGGGCATGAAGGACTCGAAGGTGATCGTCGCCATCAACAAGGACGAGGACGCGCCGATCTTCCAGGTGGCCGATTACGGCCTCGTCGGCGACCTCTTCCAGGTCGTCCCAGAACTCCAGGCCGAGATCG
>NZ_JBKFBO010000119.1:0-33862 GCF_053346215.1 Methylobacterium sp. A49B | reverse complement strand
GCCATCAGCTGCGCCGTGTCCTGCAGCGAGAGCAGGTTCTGACGCGTGGCGGCCGACAGGGTGATGGAGGACATCGTTCGATCTTTCTGATTTGAGCTACCCGTTTCTTGGGCGCTGCAGTAATCGCCCTCCAAGAGTTTCGCGGTCGTTAAAAAAACGATCCTGTCCCGGGAACCCGGATCGATCGTTAATCGGTCATTTCTTCAATAAAGCTTGTTTGCGTGAATTCGAAGGCCGTTTAATTCCTATTAACCATCTTCAGACATAAGCGGAGCGGTTGTCGAACTACGACGCGTGCGCCCGCGCCGGCCTATCCGGTGCAGCGGGCGGACGGGCTCGGCACCGCAGCAGGTTTGGAGTCCGGACGTGATCGCTCAGCCAACCCTCGAAGCCAGCCGTCCGAACGCGAGCGCGCCGGTGGCGATTCCGCACGTCGCCGTGGCGATCCCATGCGGCACGATGGTTCATGCGGATTTTGCTGTCAGCCTCGGGTCGATGATGCACACCCTCGGCGAGATGCCGATGTCAATCGTGGTCGGCAAATCTTCTATCGTCGCGGATGCGCGCAACTTAGGCCTGGAGTTCGCACAGAAGCAGAATGCCGATTACATCCTGTTCATCGACAGCGACATGACGTTTCCACGCGACGCCTTGTTGAAGCTGCTGGTGCGCAACGTCGATATCATCGGTGCGACCTATTCCCGCCGCACGGCACCCTTTAATTTCCTGGGTGACATCCTGCCGGAACAGCCGGCCGATGCGCCGAAGGGCCTGCTGGAAATGGCGCGGATTCCCACCGGGTTTCTCCTGGTGAAATCGACGGTGTTTGAGCGTCTGAAACGCCCGTACTTCCGTTTCAGGGTCGATGAGGAAGCAGGGGTCAATATCGGCGAGGATTACGATTTCAGTGATCGGGTCCGTTCGCTGGGATTCAGGATCTGGTGCGATCCGTATCTGAGCAAGGAACTCGGCCACATCGGCGAGCAAGCCTTCAAGCTCTGACCGCACCGGGGCCGGCTGGTCCAGCGAGGCCCCCGGCGACGCCATCGATATCTTCGACGAGACAGAGCTCTGCGCGGACTTTCCAGTTCGCGCGGAGCTCTGTCTCGTCGCAACGCATCTTGAGGGACGGCTGGCCCGTCTTGCCGTGGCCCTGCTCCCGAACCGATGATCGACCGTCATGAGCGCTCGGACCGGATAAGGGGTGGTGCACTCACGCGAAGCGGCAACGCTCGCTCAGCGCCTGTTGAAAAGCTTTGAACACCTTGCGCATTTGTGGCGGCTTGTACGGAAACATGTCGGCGGAATCCATGTCGTGGACAACCATGCCGGTATCCGCTTCGAAGATCAGCAGCCGGCCATCGTGGCTCTCCGCGCAATCCATGACGACGTAATCCAGTCCCAGGCGCCGGTGCATCTCGGCGAACGCCTCCTGATGGCGAAGGGCGAAGTCCTGATCGAACGTCCTCATCGCTGCCGCCTCCGCGGCCCGCTTGTCCGGATCCTCGAGCATGCCGGCGTTCAGATAGTGGATCATCCAATGATCCCGGATTGCCATGTGGCAGAGAAATGGCGCCCCATCGATGAGAGCGATCCGATACTTGCGGAATAAGCCGTCCGCATCCCTGTAGTCGCAAAATTCTGTCAGGTAGATCTCGTCCGCGCCCGTACCGTGGATCGCCTCTCTCAGCGTGGCGCTATCCTCGATCTTCCGCAGATCGTTCCCCGCATGCGTGTCGACCGGTCGGACCAGGACCGGGAATTCGAAGCCCTCCGGCAGGGCACCCCCCTCTGCCAGGAGGTCCACCCTGCCGGCGCGCACGACGCGTGGGACGAGGATCCCTGGCGCGTGCGCCAGCGCCTCGGCGATGCCGTGGCGCGAGGTCCTCAGGACATGGCGCGGATGATTGATGACCGGCCGGAGCCAATGCGCGGCGGCCTCGCTCAGGGCTTCGAGTATCGGCTCGTGCGCCCGGGAATAGGCAACGCCGACGATGACAGCGTCATGGTCCGGAAGCTGCCGCGGCGCCTCCCGCCCGGGAAGGACGAAGAGGTATTCCACGGAGAAGGCCGGATCGTCCAGGAGGAAGTCGATCGGCGTATTCGCCATGAGATCGCCGGGCGCGGCGATGACGAGGACCCTCGTCCGGGCCTCCGGCACATTCGACCGCAGCATGAAATGCTGATGGCTCTGAAGAACGTCGTTCTGAAGCTTGAGCGCCTCCTCGAAGCGGTGCAGCAGGAGGAAGATCGTCGCCAGATCGAGCGCCGCGCCCGCTTCGACCATACCGTTGTTCGCCCGGGACGCGATGTGCTGCGCGAGCGCGACCAGATCCGCGCCCTCGAACGCTGCTCGGAGCAGGCGGGCCTGGCCGATCATCGGGCTGGGCGGGGCTTCGAGGACTGGGCGTGCTTGCATCGATCGATACCGAAGACGGGACACGCGTCCGATTCAGACGGGCAACCCTATCCTCGGGATCGTGCCCGTTTTGTCGTTGACGATTTGCTAATCACGGCACGGCGCCCACCGACCGAGGGATCCGACGTCCCGGCAGCCCCGCATGTTGAGCAATCGGATCATCGGCGGCGTGACGGTGCGGCAGCAGCCCGCTTGAGCGCCTCGGCGAGGGGGCCGGTCGCCGCCGCGCCCGATGACTCGGTCGAGCGGCTTCGTTGCGGTTCGCGGGCCGCTCCGCCGGCTTGCCGGGTGGGTCCGGCCGTATCGACCGGGTCGTCGAGCCGCATCGAGAGGGCGATCCGCTTGCGCGGCACATCGACGTTGAGGACGAGGACCCGGATGACCTCGCCGATCCGCACCACTTCGGCGGGCGATGCCACGCGCCGGCGCGCCATCGCCGAGACGTGGACGAGGCCGTCCTGATGGACGCCGATATCGACGAAGGCGCCGAAGGCGGCCACGTTCGTCACAACACCCTCCAGCTGCATGCCCGGCCGGAGATCGCCGATCGACTCGACACCGTCCTGGAAGCGCGCGGTCCGGAAGGCCGGCCGCGGGTCGCGTCCTGGCTTTTCCAGCTCAGAGAAGATGTCGCGCACGGTCGGTAGGCCGAAACGCGCGTCGACGAAGGCGGCGGGCGAAAGCTGGCCGAGGGCCGGTGCGTTGCCGAGCAGGACACGGATATCGCTTTTCGTTGCCTTCAGGATCCGGTTCACCACCGGGTAGGCTTCCGGGTGGACGCCGGACGCGTCCAGCGGATCGTCGCCTCCTTGGATCCGCAGGAAGCCTGCGGCCAGCTCGAAGGTCTTCGGGCCGAGACCCGGCACAGCCTTGAGCGCCGCGCGCGTCCGGAACGGGCCGTGCGAGTCTCGATGCGTGACAATCCGGCCCGCGAGCGCGGACCCGAGTCCCGACACCTGCGCGAGGAGGGCAGGGGAGGCCGTGTTCACGTCGACACCCACGGCGTTGACCGCATCCTCCACGACCCCGGCGAGTGAACGCGACAGCTTCGCCTCGCTGACATCGTGCTGGTACTGGCCGACGCCGATGGATTTCGGATCGATCTTCACGAGTTCCGCGAGGGGATCCTGAAGACGCCGGGCGATCGAAGCCGCGCCGCGATGCGAGACATCGAGATCGGGCAATTCGCGGGCGGCGATCTCGGAGGCGGAATAGACCGAGGCGCCCGCCTCGGACACCACCACCTTCGCGAGCTTGAGGCTCGGGTTCTCGGCGACGATCTCGGCGGCGAGCCGCTCCGTCTCGCGCGAGGCCGTGCCGTTCCCGATGGCGAGGAGTTCGACGCCGTGGAGCTGGCACAGCCGACCGAGGCTCGAGACCGCCTCCCGCCAGCGGCGCTGAGGCTCGTGCGGATAGGTCGTCTCGACCGCGACGATCCGGCCGGTGCGATCCGCCACCGCCACCTTCACGCCGTTCCGGTAGCCCGGGTCGAGCCCCATCGTGGCCCGGCCACCGGCCGGCGCGGCCAAGAGCAGATCCTTCAGGTTGCCGGCGAACACGGTCACGGCCTCGTCCTCGGCGCGCTCGAACAGGCGGGTGCGCGAATCCTGCGCGATGCCGGGTCTGATCTTCGTGCGCCACGCCGCGCGGACGGTATCGAGCAGCCAAGCGTCGCCGGGGCGCGCCCGCGCGGCGATCCCGAACCGATGCGCGATCGCCGTCTCGAACGGGCTCGGGGTGCCGGACTGGGCGTGAGCGTGTTCGGCCTCCAGACGCACGTCGAGCACGCCCTCGCGCTCGCCGCGGAAGATCGCCAGCACGCGGTGCGAGGGCATACGCTCGAGGCGTTCGGACCAGTCGAAGTAATCGGTGAACTTGGCGCCCTCCTGCGCCTTGCCCTTGCGGACCTGTGACACGAGCTGTCCACCGCGCCAGAAGTCCGCACGCAGGCGGCCGACGAGGTCGGCATCCTCCGCGAACATCTCGATCAGGATCGCCCGGGCTCCCTCCAGGGCCGCCTCGGAATCGGTGATTCCGCGTTCGGGTGACAGGTACGGCGCCGCCGTCGCTTCGGGCCTGCGTTCCGGTTGCTTCAGCAGTGCCTCGGCCAGCGGCGCGAGACCCGCCTCGCGGGCTGTCTGCGCCTTCGACCGCCGCTTCGGTCGGAAGGGCAGATAGAGATCCTCCAGCCGCGCCTTCGTGTCGGCGGCGTCGAGGGCTGCCGTCAGCGCCGGCGTCATATGGCCCTGGGACTCGATGCTCGCCACGATGGCGCGTCGGCGGTCATTGAGATCGCGCAAATAAGTCAGGCGTTCTTCAAGCCTGCGCAGTTGCGTGTCGTCGAGCGCTCCGGTCGTTTCCTTGCGGTAGCGGGCGATGAACGGGACGGTGGCTCCGCCGTCCAGAAGCGCGACCGCCGCAGCGACCTGCGCCTCCGCGACGCCGAGTTCCTCCGCGATGAGCGCATTGACGGGTTTCATGTACTCTCCGGCGGGCCGCGAGGCTTCTGGCTCGCGATAGTGCTCGCGCCGCGGAGCCTCAGACGCGAAGCCGCCGGAAACAAGGCGTGGGCGCCTGCGCCGAACGAGGATCTGTCGCTTGGGTCTTCGCGCTCCCCGAACCGGCGCGCATGCGCTGTTCAGGAGGCGCTCACGCGCCGTTGCCACCGCGTGCCTGCCGGTGGGTGTTCGCCCCGTCTGCGCGATCGCCACGCAAGCACCAGGGTTCCTGTGGAGAGGCGTTCCGTAAATAGCGATCGCCGATATCGTCGCCGCGGTGCCAGCTTCCAGTCACCGTGTTTCGTGATCGGCCCTGGCATCGATAGACTAGTCACACTCCGCGTACTCGCGGAACTCGTCTTGATCGACGTGCAAACAGTGTCAGGTCCTGCTGGCGCTTGACGGCGATGCGGTCACGTCATCGGGTCGTCACAAGTCGATGCAAGTGTTGCGCTTCGCATGTCCGAGGAAGGCAGGCGTCCCGTGCAGTTCGAGATTCGCGAGAGCAGCCGGTCGCTGTGGTCCTGGGTTCTCCTGAACGAGACCGATGAGACCGTTCTGATATCGCGACGGAGCTTCCCATCACGGGCTCAGGCGACCGCGGCAGCCTTGGCCTTCTCGCAGCTTGTCGCGCGCGCAGGGCGAACCCTCGGGGGCAGCCCGCGCCAAGTCGGACTGCTCTGACACCCTAGGCGCAGCGAGGCGAGGCGCCGGGATGGCTCATGCCCGGTGGCGGATCAGGCTCACCACGCTCGAACAGGCGATGACACAGCCGACGCCCATCGCGCCGAGACAGCTGATCGTGCGCACCGGCTCACCGCGGGCGAGGACGATGGCCACTGCCAGAGGCAGGAGCAGGAACGCGAGCATCAGGGTCATAGGCAGATCCGGTTGCGATCATGCGAGTCTAGGACCCGAATGGTTAACCGCCTCTCACAGGCCGGTCATCCGCGAGGTCTGGGGCTGGTCGGGCTGGGGTCGTGCTTGTCACTTGGGACAACCGCGCGGTGCAGGGTTTTCGCCGACGGATCGTTGAAGCCGACTCGCGATCTGCGACCCGATGCGCGTCCGCCCGCGCTCACGATGAGCCGCCGTGCAAACCGACCGTCTCATTGCGCGGGGCCAGGAAGGAGCGATTGTCCGCGACAGCCCGTCAGAGGCGGATCAGCCTGTCCACCAGTGCTCGATCATGCAGCAGCGCCATGCGCTCCTTCGCCGAGAGCCAGGCTTGGGCGTCCGCTACCGTCTCGGCTTCACAGATCTTGGCGGTGGCCAGGGTCTGGTCCGGGTCGATCGCGCCGCGCGGCCTGGATCGTCCGGGCGGCAGCATCCGGGCATGCGCCTGCGCCAGGGCGGGATCGGCGTGGAGCGACGCGAGGGCATCGGCCGTATCGAACCCCATCGCGGCGTTGCGAGCCGTCAGGGCGCCGGCGTGCCGGGCGATCTCGGGCGGCGCCGCCTCTTCGGGCGTCCCGAGGAGGCCCCGACGCTTGAGCGCGAGGCCGAGGTCGAGCTGGCCGCTCGCCCAGGAGATCGGGATCGCCAGAACGAGACCCAGGATCGTGGGGCTCATCCAGAGGAACAGGGAGGTCGCGATGGCGAAGGCCGCGATCCCGGCGACGAGGCCGAGCGCCGTATGCCAGCTGTGCCGGGCGATGATGTCCCGCAGCGGAATCGAGCCGTCGTCGCGCCGCTGCGGGTTCCAGCCCGTGTCGCGGCCGAGCAGGATGCTCGCCACCGAGCCGGACTGGACCACCATCGCGACGGGCGCCACGAGGGCGGACAGGAGAATCTCCACGAGGCTGGACAGGACGAGCCGCCCGGCGCCACCGCAGGCGCGCCGGACCGGACCGTTCAGGAGGGCGAGGATCAGACCCAGGATCTTCGGGGCCAGCAGCACAGCCATGGTGAGGCCGAAGAGCTGGAGGGCGCGGACCGGGTCGAAGCGCGGGAACACCGGTGAGAACCCGGCGCCGCCGAAATAGTCCGGCCGCTCCGTGGCGGTCTGCAGCACCAGCAGGATACCGACCACCAGTTGAAGGAGCCACAAGGGCGAGGCGAGGTATCCGGCGATGCCGGTGGCGAAGTGCTGGCGCGTCGCCGGATGGAGGCCGGCCGCGCCGATCACCCGCGCGTGCTGGAGATTGCCCTGTGCCCAGCGTCGGTCGCGGACGGCGACGTCGATCAGCGACGGGGGGCTCTCTTCATAGGACCCCGGCAGCCGGTGGAGCATGTAGACCGCCCAACCGGCCCGCCGGATGAGCGCCGCCTCGACGAAGTCGTGCGACAGGATATGGCCGCCGAAGGGCGGCTTCCCGGGCAGGTCGGGCAGGCCGCAGGACGACGCGAAGGCCCGCGTCCGGATGATGGCGTTGTGGCCCCAGTAGTTGCCGTCCCGGCCCGACCAGGCGGCGAGCCCGGCGGCGATCACCGGCCCGTAGATCCGGGCCGCGAATTGCTGAAGCCGGGCGAACAGGGTGTTCCGGTTGATGATCAGCGGCAGCGTCTGGATGATGCCCGCGTCCGGATCCGCCTCCATGGCGGCGGCGAGTGCCACGATGGCCGAGCCGCTCATGAGGCTGTCGGCGTCGAGCACGAGCATGTGGTCGTACTGACCGCCCCAGCGGCTGACGAAATCTCCGATGTTGCCCGCCTTGCGGTGATGGTTCTTCGGCCGATGGCGATAATAGAGCCGGGCCTCGGGGCCCAACCGCTCACGCAGTTCGAGATAGGCCCTTTCCTCCGCGATCCAGGCGTCGGCCTGGGTCGAATCGGACAGGACGAACCAGTCGAAGTGCTTGCCGAGCCCGGTGGCGGCCACGGCCTCGTGCATCGCCTCGACGCCCGCGAAGGTGCGCGCCGTCGCCTCGTTGTAGACCGGCATCAGGACCGCCGTGCGGCTCGACAGGGCCGTGGGCTCGCGCGTGGATGGTCCGGGCCGCAGCAGCAGACCGAAGCCAAGCAGAGCGCTCGTGAACGCCAGGGCGATCCACGAGAAGGTCAGGCAGAAGAGGACCACCAGAACGAGCTGCAGCGCGGTCGGGCTGCCGGAGACCGAGACGGTCTGCACCATCTGCCAGCCGCCGTAGGCTGTCAGCACCGTGGCGCCGCCGAAGACCGCGAGGCGGGAGAGCCAAGGGGATCCTGCCGGCCGGACGGGCACATGGCCAGATTCGCGGTCCCAGCGGGCAAGATCCTGAGGCGGCATCGCCAGCGGTGCCTCGGGCGGCAGGCCGAAATCCGCCTGGCCGTTCGAGAGGCCCGGCTCGGTCGGACTCCGAGGCGCCGGGTCCGCGAGGGTGCTGGTCTCG
Source organism: Methylobacterium sp. A49B (assembly GCF_053346215.1). NCBI lineage: Bacteria > Pseudomonadati > Pseudomonadota > Alphaproteobacteria > Hyphomicrobiales > Methylobacteriaceae > Methylobacterium > Methylobacterium sp. A49B. Next base: position 25,634 of record NZ_JBKFBO010000119.1, on the reverse strand, counting down.
TCCAACGGCATGGCGGAGGCTGCCCCTCGGGATTGGAGGTCGACGGGGTTCATGCGGTCCACCGAAACAGCCACGTCTCGCTGATTCGCGCCTGTCCGCGCCTCAGAGCGAGACGCAATTCGGTCGCCCGTTCGCTCCCGGGGTCGAGCTCGAACAGGATCCGCAGGGTCTTTCGCTCCGGGTATCGGAACTGATCCTGACGCGTGATCGTCCCCGCTGAGGCGCTGAGATCGACCGCGATGTCGCCGGGCTGGAACAGCGTGTCGCCCTCGAAGTCGACGGCGAAGAGGCGACGGTTGCCGCCGCTGCCATGACCGCACCGGCTGTCGCGCACCCGCGCGATCTCGGGTGGCAGGGGATCGGGCCAGCCTTTCGACCAGTGCTGGCGGCAGAGGAACCGCATCTCGTTGCCCTTGGCGAGCTTCGCCTTGGGCCGCCAATAGGCGAAGACGTTCTCGTTCAGCTCGGAATCGCTCGGGATCTCGAGCAGCGTCACCGAACCCTCGTTCCAATCGTCCTGCGGCTCGAGCCAGAGGGACGGACGCTGCTCCCAGTGCCGCTTGTCGTCCTCGAAATCGGCATAGGCACGGGCGCGCTGCATCAGGCCGAAACCCTTCGGGCCCCGGTCCAGGAAGGCCGAGACCTGCAGGGTCTCGGGGTTGTGGACGGGTCGCCAGATCGGCTCGCCGTAGCCGTTGCGGATCGCCAGGCCTTCGACCGAGAAGGCGGCCGCACGCAGATCGTCGACGCGGTTCCGGTCGAGGGCGCCGAACAGATAGCTGCCCTGCATGCCGCCCAGCCCGATATGGTCGAGATCGGCCCGGGCAAACACGGTGCCGTCGATCGCCGCGGTCGAGACCTCGCGGCCGGGCATCAGCGTGAGGCGGAACGCCGCCGTCGCCGATTCCGACTCGGCGAGCGCATGGACCACGATCGGCTGGCCGGGTGCGGGCGCCTCGATGAACAGGGCGCGAAACAGCGGGAACTCCTCGCCCCGCGAGTCGGCCGGTCGCAGGGCCAGGGCTCGGGCGTTGATGCCGAAATCCTGTCCCTGCGCCACGAGGCGGAAGAAGGAGCCGCCCTGGAACAGCGCGAAGTTCGATGGCTCTTCGCCGTCGTCGAACTTTGCGCGCAAGCGGAAGCCCGAGAAGGCCGTCTCGGCGGTCAGCTCCGGCAGCTCGACGCCCAGCGTGAGGTAGGCCGTCTTGTCGTAGGCGACCGGCTGCACGTGCCCGTCCTCGACGAGGTAGAGCGACACCGCGGTGTCGAAGATCGCGCCGCGCAGCAGGGGTTCGAGTGTGTAGCCGAGGCTCCGGTCCGCCCAGACGGCGCGCCCCTCGGCCGGTCGGATGGCCTCGTAGACCTCCCGCGACAGGTTCTTGAGAACCGCCGGCACGTCGTTGGTCTTCGGGGCGACGTAGGGCGCCTTCGCACGCGCGCGGGCGAGATCGGTGAGCGTATCGGGCCCGAAGGCGTCGCCGGGTCCGGGAAACGGCGCCGCCTTTTCCGGATCCGCGGCCCAGGATTGCCGAGGAAGCGACCCCGCGGCGACGCCCAGCGCTCCGGCCAGAAGGGAGCGGCGGGTCGGGGCGGCTTGAGGTCGGGTGGCGATCGTCATGCGGGTGGGCGTCTCACATCTCCGTAGGGCGCCTGTATTTCGGCGGGCGGCTGAACCCCGGGTTAAGCAACGGACCTGTCCGCCCTTGGCTCCGTTGACTTAACGCGAGCCGGCTCTCTAATTCGGCTCACGTCATTCAAGCAGGGGAGGCAGCATGGGTTCGTTGCGGGTCACCGGCCACGGCGTAGATCTCGGCGAGAGTCTGCGCGGCCGCGTCGAGGAGCGGATGGCCGCCATCCAGACCAAATACCTGGACTCGCACATGAACGGATCCTGCTCCGGCCATGTCACGCTTCGTCGGGACGGGACGGCCTTCCGGACGGACTGCGTGTTGCATCTCGTCTCGGGCCTGACCATCGAGGCGAACGGCTTCGCCCACGATGCCCGGTCGAGCTTCGAGCAGACCGCGGAGCGCCTCGAGACGCGGCTGCGCCGCTACAAGCACCGGCTGAAGCAGCATGCGACCGGGCCGGGTGACGATGCGGCGGTCGAGGCCGCCTACGCGGTCCTCGCCGCACCCGACGACGAGGAGGACGAGGCGGGGGAGGGCGATGCGCATCCGCCGATCGTCGCCGAGAGCACCAAGACCCTGCAGCGCCGCACGATCGGCGAGGCGGTGACGGCCCTCGATATGACGGGATCCCCAGTGGTTGTGTTCGTCCACGCTGGAACCGGCCGCGTCAACGTCGTATATCGGCGCAGCGACGGCGCTATTGGCTGGGTGGACCCTCCGAACGCCGGCGAGTGACGCGGCGGGTCGGGAGGAACGGAGCCGGAACCGGCTTGTTTCCCGGTCGATTGAGAGTCAGGGGCATGGCCACGGCGGCCGTCGGCGCCCCTGCGACGAGGCCCGATCCCACTTGGGCGGGCGACGGGGCAACGGTCGTTCGATGCCAGTTCTGGAATTCCTCGACCCCGAATCGGTCGTGCCCTCCCTGCGCGCGCGGGCGAAGAAGCAGGTGCTTCAGGATCTCGCCGCCCAGGCGGCGCGCCGCCTTCCGGCCCTCGGGGAACGGCCCGTCTTCGAGACCCTGCTCCAGAGGGAACGTCTCGGCTCGACCGGAATCGGCGATGGGGTGGCGATCCCCCACGGCAAGCTGCCGGGCCTCGATCGCTTGTTCGGTCTGTTCGCCCGCTTCGACCGACCGGTGGATTTCGAGGCGCTCGACGGTCAGCCGGTCGACATCGCGTTCCTGCTGCTCGCCCCCGAAGGTGCGGGTGCGGACCATCTGAAGGCTCTGGCGCAGGTCGCCCGGATTCTGCGCGAGCCGGGCATGCTCGCCCATATCCGGGCCGCGCGGGACGCCGGCGCGCTCTACGCCCTGCTGACCCGCTCCACGGCGCCGCAGGCCGCCTGATGTCGGTCTACCGAATTGCCGCCGGGATGGCGGTTGTCGCCTGGCTTACGGGGCCTGCCCTGTCGCAGGGCGAGACCACCTGCGCCCGCGATCTACTCGTGGCGCAATCGATGCAGCGGCAGGCCATCGACCAGCTGGAGCAGGCGGACAGCGACGACGCGAAGAATTGCCGAGTCTGGCGGCGACACGTGGAGACCATGCGCCGGGTTGCAAGCGTCTACGGACGTTGCCTGTCCGGCTCGGAACGCGGCGAGCGGCTCGCTCAGGTGCAGGGCTCGGATCGGGAATTCTCGGGTGTGATCAAGGCGCGGTGCAAGGGGCTCTGAGACGCTCTTAGTCGACGCCGCGCATCATCAACGGCTCGGCCACCATCTTCACGGGCTTGCGGCGCCCGATCAGGATCGCCGCCCGCGAGCGCTCCGGATCGGCCTCGAAGCGCGTCCGCACCCAGCTCGCCAGAAACTTTACGTATTCCGAGGCGACGAGCTTCGCGGCGATCGGACTTTGCCACCACCGGTCGGCATCGAAGGCCTCCGTCACCACCGGATGGGGCAGGACGCGGTCGCTGTCCTGCAAGGCATGATCCAGCTCCACGAGCGTCCGGGGCATGTGGTAGTTCGACGTGACCACCGCGACGGTGCTGAAGCGGTGCGCCCGCATCCAGCGCCGTGTCTCGATGGCATTGCCGATCGTGTTGCGCGCCCGGTAATCGAGGTCCACGCAGCAAGCGATCAGCGCGCGCTGGGTCGGATTCAGCCGGGCGATCTCATCGCGGCTTGTGCGCTCATTGACGCCGGTGATCAGCAGGCGCCGCCCGTAGCCGCCGGCCAGCAGGTCGATCGCGTCGCCGATCCGCTGAGCGCCGCCGGTGAGCGCCACGATGCCGTCCGCCCTGTCGAGCGGTGTCCGTTCGTGACGGGCGAGGGCGCCGACGAAGATCAGGAAGCCGGCGATTAACGCCAGGGCCCCGAAACAGACCCCTGCGCCGCAGGTCCACAAGGCAATCCGGCCCCGCGGCTGCGGCGCGCGGCGCGAGAGGGTACGACCGGGGCGACCCCACTCGTGCCAAGCCCAGCCGACGATGTCGGTCGAGAGCGGATCCGATGCGCGCAGCATACGCGTGGTCATTCTCCGGAGGATCGGCTCCGATTGCGGCGGCCCGGAGGCAGCGCGGTCGGCCCATCCACAGCGTAGCGACTCAGGTTTCCAAATCGTAAACGTCCTGTCGAGCCCCCCTATTTCCTCGCCTCTGATGCGATCGGCCCGGTTCAAGCGAGAAAGCGCCGCACGGTGATCCGCGAGACCACGCCGGTGACCAACGACGCGATCACGCCGATCAGGATGACGCTCGCGTAGCCGCGCAGCCCGACATGGAAGGCTCCGAACAGGGCCTCCACCTCCTGGCCGGCCGGACCTGAGCGAGCGGCGCGCGCCAGCAGCCCGGCGATCACGAACGCGAGGATCGCCGCTCCCGCTCCGATCGCGCCGCCGCGCAGGCCGAGGCCGAAGAACCGCCTCTGGAAGGCGCGGGCGATATAATCGTCGTCGGCGCCGACGAAATGCAGCACCTCGACGACCTCGCGGTTGCTCGCCATGGCGCCGCGCGTTGCGAAGGTCACGGCGAGGCCCGTCGCGACCAGAACGAGGATCACCAGCCCGATGCCGACGCCCACGAAGGCGTTGGCGGCCGTCGAGAGCCGCTGAAGCCAGAGGACGTGATCGTCGAGGCTGGCGACACCGGGGAGGGCTTCCAGCAGCCGGGACCGGAGACGCTTCAGGTCGGCGCTGCGGTTGACGTCGATCTTGAGCGCGATCAGCCGCGGGACCGGAAGGTCCGAGAGGTCGAGGCCGCTCCCCAGCCAGGGTTCCAGGAGGCGCTCGGCCTCGGCCTTGGAGAAGACCCGCGTCTCGGCGATGCCCGGCTCCGCCTTGGCGATGCCTGTGGCCCGGGCGACGTCCGCGTCGACGTCGCGTCCAGGCCCGGGACGGATCTGGATCGTCACCTCCTGGGCCACATCGCCCTGCCACTGCACCGCATTGGCCGCGACCATCTCGGCCGCTCCGGCGCAGAGGCCCGCCAGGAAGGTCAGGATGGCGATGACGGCCGCCAGCGAGCGCCCGGCCGCGGTGTCGGTCGGGACGAGCGGAGCGTTGCGGCGCAGGTTCGCCGGCGTGGTCGGATCCAGGGCGCCGGTCGGGCTCTGCGACCGCGCCCGCGAGATGGCTTGTATGCTCATTCCTCGATCCGAAGCCGGCCTTCGCCGAGCACCATCCGGCGGGCATCGACGGCGTCCATGATACCGAAATCGTGTGTGGCGATGATCACCGAGGTCCCGAGCTTGTTCAGCTCCAGGAACAGCCGCAGGAGCCGCCGCCCCAATCCCGGGTCGACGTTGCCGGTCGGCTCGTCGGCCAGCAGCAGGTCTGGCCGGGCGATCAGCGCTCGGGCGATCGCCGCGCGCTGCTTCTCCCCGCCCGACAGGAGCGGCGGCAATGCGTGCATGCGCTCCCCGAGCCCGACCCACCGCAGCAGCTCGACGACCTCGGCGCGGTAGCTGGTTTCCGCGCGTCCCTGGACGCGCAACGGGAGCGCGACGTTCTCGTAGGTCGTGAGATGGTCGAGCAGCCGGAAGTCCTGGAACACGACACCCATGCGCCGCCGAAGTCCGGTGAGCGCCTTGGCGGAGATGCCGCTCACCTCCTCGCCGAAGATCGAGACGAGGCCGCGCGTCGGCCGCGCCGAGAGCAGGATCAGGCGCAGCAGCGTCGTCTTGCCGGCGCCCGACGGGCCGGTGAGGAACTGGAAGGAGCGCGGCGCGATGCGGAAGCTGACGTCGGACAGGATCTCCGGCCCGAGGCCGTATCGCATGCCGACGTTCTCGAATTGCACCACCGGCCGCTCCGCGCCGGGCAGCAGGCTCTTCATGTTCGCCTGGAGGTTCAAGGCCGTGCCGTGTCTCGTCTGTCGCTCACCCGGGAATCGCCGGGCGGGCAGGCGTTTTCAAGGCCTGCGGGATTTCACACCCGCTTAACCCTGTTCGGCGACACTTTCTCAAGCGAATTCATTTTCCGGCACTGTTCGGCCGGTCCTTGCGAGTATGGCGCGTATGCTGATCGTCTGTCCGAGTTGCGCGAGCGAGTACCGGATCGCCGCCGACAAGGTCGGCATGGAAGGCCGCTCGGTTCGTTGCGCCGCATGCCGCGAGACGTGGTTCATCACCCCGGCCGACGTGCTGGCCGGCCACGAGGCCGAACTCTCGGCCAGCATGGATGCCGGCTCCGACCCAGTCGCCGACGCCGCATGGCAGGAGGCGGCCGCCTCGGTTCGGCAGGCGTCCGAGGCCATGCCATCCGCCGTTCGCTCGCGGGCTCGGCGGACGCTCCGCGGCGGGGTGGGCCGGCGCGCGGTCCCGGGTTTCTCCCCCTCCCTGGCCTTCGGCCTGACGCTCTTGGCCGCGCTGCCCCTTTTATGCCTGGCCCGCGCGAACGTGGTCCGCGCCGTTCCGCAAACCGCGTCGCTCTTCGCGCGTATCGGATTGCCGGTGAACCTGCGCGGCATCGAGATTCGGGACGTGGTGGCTTTCAGCAATCCCGCCGAGGACGACCGACCCGCCGAACTTGTGGTCGAGGGTGATCTCGTCGGCGTCGCACGGTCCGACATGCCGGTGGCGCCGCTCAGCGTCGAGATTCGCGACGCAGGAGGCCGAGCGGTACGGACCTTCTCGGTCCCCGCTCCGCGAACCATCCTCGCCGCTTCGGAGACGGTGCGGTTCCGCGCGAGCCTGACCGCGCCGCCGCCGGAAGGACGTGCGGTGGTTCTTCGGTTCGCCGACGCTCAAATGACCCGCGGCGAGGGTCAGGTCGCCGCCGCCGACCACTGACGTCGTCCCGGACTTCGCACGCCATCAGGCCAGGTCCGGACCTGTGATTCGACCCGGCGTGCTGCCGGCAGCCGGGCCCGTCGCACGCCTCGCGGAGTGGTCGCGCTTGCGGCGTGCCAGCGCATCTGCAACGCTCGTTCCCGTTTCATCCACAGAGAAGGCGGCAGCCAACGCTGACGACCGTGAGGGCATCGCACGGTGAGCATGCGTGAAACTGTACCGGTTCTCATCGAGACCACAGATGACGTCGAGTCGAGTCGGGCCTTTGACTTCTGGCGCAGCACGGCGCTGGCGCGTGTGGATGCGGTCCAACTCGCCCCGGACCTTGGCTTTGCCGCGTCCCGCAGGGTTGCGCTGTCGATGCACGGCGCGATCCTGCACACCCTCAGCAAGCCGGTCGGTGTCGAGCGAACGGCCCATCACGCCCGGGCCGATGGCCGCGATGACATCGCCGTGGTCGTCCTTCTCCAAGGGACCGGCTACCTTGAGCAGGGCAACAACGGCGGTCTCCTCAGCGCTGGCGACGTCGCCTTCCACACCCTGGATCAGGCGTTCTCCATCGGCAGCCGCGACACTTACGAGGAAATCCGCTTCCAAGTGCCCCGCGCCGCGTTCCTGGCGCAAATCGGAAGCCCGCAGGCATTTGCCGGTCGCCGGCTTCGCGCGACGGCCCTGAGCGGGCTCTTCGTCGGGTATCTCCGGTCCTACATGAAGGCCGTTGCAGGTCTGTCCCAGGCTGAGGCCGGCATCGCCACCGAGGGCCATCCTGCACCTGCTGCGCGCCCTCGCCGACGCGCCGGGCGAGCGGCCCGACGAAGGCCTGTCGGTCGACGCTGTGCGCGCGCTGGCATTGGCCCACATCGAGCGCCGTCTGCACGATCCGGACTTCGGGCCCGAATCCCTGCCACTGGCGCTCCGGGTCTCGCGCAGCCGGCTCTACGCCGCCTTCACCGGCGACGGAGGTGTCGCGGCCAAGATCCGCGAGGCCCGTCTGGATCGGGCCTACCGCCGGCTCGTCGCCCTGCCGGATGGCGGGCGGGTGGCTTCCGTGATGGTCAGCTCCGGTTTCACCGACGCGGCCGCCTTCAGCCGCGCGTTCCGACGCCGTTTCGGAATGGCGCCGCGGGATCTGCTCGGCGGTCGCGCCCGCTAAGTCTGTCAGATTCGGCCGCCCGGCGTGCTCGGCATCGATCGATCCGCCTCGCGTGATGCGCCCGCTTGCCGGAGGACACGTCCAGCCAGCCCGAGGGCGACCCGAATCGCGGCGACGCCGAGGCGGGCCAGCCGGATCTGACCCGGAAGTTGACGCGGACCGATCGGTCGATAAGCCAGGCGCGGGCTGGCGCGCTCGGCCTCCGCGATGGCTTGGCCGAGGGGTAAGGCGGCGATCCGCCTCGCCTCCGCGTCTCCGATGCCGATCGACCGTGCCCAGGCGGTGTTTCGCCCCAGCGATCCCCGTCCATGCAGGCGGCGAAACCGTCGCCGCCAGAGATAGCGGAGTACGGCGCGCGGAAAGGTTTCCATCCGCGCGTCGCACAGCGCGTCGGGCTCCTCGCAGCGCGAGCGGATCGTGTCGGCGACGCCGCCCGGTGCCCGGCCGGCTAGGCGGGCCGAGATGGTCACGCAGACGTCCGTGGCGTGCCGAACGCGCAAACCGTGCTCGAGCAGCCGCGCGATGAACGCACCATCCTCGCCGAGGGGAATCTCCGGCATGCCGCCGACCTGGAGATAGGCCCTACGCGTCACCGCGAGAGTCGCACCGATCGCGGTGCGGTGACAGGGCCAGGGATCGTGCGGATCGGGGTCGATGCGTGCCTCCGCCTCCGTGATCAAGGCGTCGTAAATGTCCTCCAGCCGGCCCCGGGCCGGCAGGGAGGGCGGCAGGAGGGCCGCCTCGGCGGCATCGAGTTCGACCCGGCCGGCCACTGCGTCGGCACCGGCCAGGATGGCGGCACGGTTGCGGGCGACCCAGTTTGGCGGAACCCTGCTGTCGGCATCAGTGGACAGGATGATCCCAAGGGGGTTCTCATCGCCGAGCCACGCGACGGCCGCATCCATGGCCCGGCGCCGGGCCCAACCGGCATGGGCGTTCGGGTCATTCTCCACCTGTATGCGGACCGCGATCGCCAGCGTCGGCACAAGATCCGCAACGATGGCTTCGGTGCGATCGGTGCAGTTGTTCAGGAAGAGCACCAGACCGAGGGATCCGGGGGCCACGCTCTCCTGTGCATCGATGGCCCGGAGGCAGGCCGCGATGCGCTCCTCCTCGTTGCGAACAGGCACAGCCACGATCGCGCTCGGGGCGGCAGAGTTCTGGGCGATCGTCACCGTGTCGTCTCCCTCGAGTCCCGCAGGATCCGAGCGGGCTGACGCGCTATGCCGGGCTCTGGCTGAACGAAAGCGGAAGACGACCTCGTGCCGCTCAGAGCGTCTTCTCGAGGAGGCCTTCGATCCACTCCTGCTGGGTCTCACCCACGGAGCGCCCGACCTCGGTCTTGCCTTTGAAGGCAATGAGCGTGCTCTGCATCCGCGCGTCGAACCGCCTCAGCAGATCCTTCTGACTGTCGAAATCGATGGCGAAAATCTGGAGATCCTTGAAGCGCGGCTCTCCCGCGAGCTTCGCGAGGATCGGCTTCTGCGCCTTGCAGATCGGGCACCAGGGCGCGCTGACCTCGATCAGGATCGGCTTGCCGGATTCACGCGCAGCCTCAAAGCCGCTTTCCGAGAACGGCATCGCGTCACCAGCCTGCGCCGGCGCAAGACCCGCGAAGAGGAGGAGACCGGTCAGCGCCAGGGCGTATCGACGGCTTCTCATGATGTTTATCTCCCGGACAGCGTGACGGTGCGCCGGCTGCAGTCCGCAGAGGCACGCTACACGATGCGCCCGGATGCGATGCGGTGTCAGTCTGTCGTAGGGCGCCCGATTGGCGGATCCGCCCGTTCACATCATCGAGATGTCGTTCATCGCGGCGTGCCGCACAAACGGTCTTCCTCGACGAGCGCCGCGATGTCATCCGCATCGACCGCATCGAGCGAGCGCCGCACCCGCAGCGCCCGCGTTGGAGCCCCCGACCGCATCACCAGCACGATGGTCTCCATGTCGGGACAACCCGGGTCGGCACAGGCAATCTCGTTGACCGCGAGCGCGTCGGCCTCGTCGAGCTTGAGCGCATCGATCAGGTCGCGCTTCAGCCGCGCCGCGATCTCGGCGCGTTCAGCGGATCGAGCACGCCACGCCTTGAGGCTTACGAAAGCCATGCCGCACTTTGGTCCCCCGGTTAGGCGCTGCGCCGCCAAGCTCACGTCACTGCCAGCCAAGCCAGAGAGACAGGCCCATCTGTTATAATGTTACACTGTCATCAACCGGTCAAGCCACAGCTTCAGGCACGCTGCGAAACAATTGCTCCGCTCGGCCGTAATGCCAGCTTGGGTGTCACGGATATCGCTGTATTTTGCTGGTCAAGGTACGCGAAAGGACTGCGCCGGTTCCGTGACGTGTGTTCGTGCGCGTAGAGGATGTGTGATCTTGCGACCCTGGGGGGACAAGCCGAGCGATCGGCGCAATTACCATCATGGGAACCTGAAGGAAGCCCTCATCGAGGCTGCGCGCCGATTCATCGCTGAGCGCGGGATCGGAGGCTTCACGTTGGTAGACGCCGCGCGCCTTGTCGGCGTGACGCCGGCCGCCCTGTATCGCCACTTCCGCGGGCGCGAGGCTCTGCTGGAGGAACTCGCCGGCCGCGGCTTCGCGGAACTCGCGTCCCGGTTGGCACGCGCCCTGACCTCGCGCGGCACACCACTGGAGCGGTTCACCCGCATGGGCGAGACCTATCTCGCCTTCGCCGAGGAGGAGCCCGCCTATTACGCAGCCATCTTTGAGACGCGCGGCGGCCAAGATCCGGGTGGCCACGAACACTCACCGAGCCCGGACAGGCAAGCCGCCCGTCCGAGCCCCTTCGACCTGCTGGTCGAGGCGCTACAGGCGACCTTCACGGACGGGTTCGGCGGCGTCGCCCCCCGCTTCATCGCCCTCGAAGTGTGGGCGCTCGCCCACGGCTTAGCGACGCTCTCCGCGGCTGGACACCTACCGCGCGGACCGGGCTTCCCTGACAAGTACGAGCTTCTCCGCGCCGGTGTCCTTGCCCTAGTCCACGGCGCGGCGCGGTCCAGCACGCAAGGTCCCGAGTCCGGGCGGCCTTGAAAGGCCCTGCGGCCACACGCATGTTAACCGCGTTCACATGAACCGTGGAGCACAGCCGTGACCTCACAATCCTCCTCTTCCTGGGCGAGTGGCCGGCTCTGCCGGTCTGGCCCGTTCCCGCGCCGCTCGCTGGAGATCGGCGCCATCGTCGTCGGGTTTATCTACTGGTGGCCGATCGGCCTTGCCCTCGTCGCCTGGAAATTCGCCGGCTATCCGGCCTTCGCCGAATTGCGCGACCAAGCGCGGCGCGCCGTCTCCGATTTTGAGGCGTCCCGCCCGGCTTCCAGGTTCGCCCGCGCCTTCGAGGCCGCGAACCGTCGCGACAGCACCGGCAATGCGGCGTTTGATGCCTATCGCCGTGCCGAACTCGATCGCCTTGAGGCACAGCGTCGAGCGCTGGAAGAGGAGAGCCGCGCCTTCGCGGAGTTCGTCGAAGAACTGAAGCGGGCCAAGGACCGCGAGCAGTTCGACGCCTTTATGGCCAAGCGCCGGAATGAGGGCGGCGAGAGCCGCACCGTCTGACGCTGCAGCGACTAGTGGTCCGGGCCACGCGGCCCGGACCGATCCGCTAATCGTTGTGACCGAAGGTCGATTCGCGCAAGCCGCGCCGAAGCGCGACCGGCTTGCGCCGCTCTCGACATCCATGTCTCGTTCCACGCGTTGACGCAGGCAGGGCTTCGCACGGCTTGGGGCAAAGCGGCAGAATCGTCAGGCGGCCCGAAGCGTTTCGAGGAAGCGATCGACTTCGGACGTCAGGTTCTCGGATTGCTCCGAAAGCCGGGCGGCTTCAGCGAGGACTTGGCCGGCCGCCCGACCAGTCGCTTCGGTCGCCCCCGCGACGCTGACGATGTTACCGGTCACCTCGGCCGTTCCCTGCGCCGCCTGACCGACATTCCGCACGATCTCGTGTGTGGCCGCGCCCTGTTGCTCCACGGCGGCGGCAATGGAAGTCGCGACAGCGTTGATCTCGCGGATGCGGGACGTGATCGCGCCGATGGCGCTCACGGCTTCCTCGGTGGAAGCCTCGACCCGGGCGATCTGTGCGCCGATCTCCTCGGTGGCCCTGGCGGTCTGCTCGGCCAGTGCCTTCACCTCGGCGGCGACGACGGCGAACCCCCGGCCGGCGTCGCCTGCGCGGGCGGCCTCGATCGTGGCGTTGAGAGCCAGCAGGTTCGTCTGACTGGCGATGTTCGAGATCAGGCCTGCCACGTCCCCGATCTTGGCGACCGCGGTATTCAGTTCCAGTACCAGCGCGCCCGTATGGTCGGCCTCCTCGACCGCCGCCTGGGCGAGCCTGGCCGATCCATCCACCTGCCGTCCAATTTCCTGCACCGACGTTCCCAGTTCTTCGGCCGCAGCCGACACTGTGTTGACGTTGCTCGCCGCCTGCTCGGCGGCTGCGGCAACATTGGTCGTCTGGCTGGCGGTCTGGTTGGCGGTCTGCGTCATGATTTCGGCGGTAGCCTGCAATTCGGTCGCCGAGGCCGAGACGCGAGCGATGATGCCACTGACGGCGGCCGCGAACCGATCAGCCGTCTCACGCATGCCGGCCCGACGCTGCGATTCGGCGACGCGACGTGCCTCTTCAGCCTCGGCTTCGAGCTTCTGCGTCCGGATCAGGTTGTCCTTGAATACCTGCACGGCTGCCGCCATCGCGCCGACCTCGTTGCGACTGTCCCGAGACGGAATGTCGATTCCGGCTTCACCCTCGGCCAGCATCGACATGGCGGAGGTCATCGCCGCGATCGGCCGGGAGATCCGCATCAGCCCGAATATTGCGGCGCCCAGGGCCGCGATGATCGAGAGGATGATCCCGACCGAGGCGGTCACGGAGGCACGGTTGGTGCGCATCATCGCGCTGTCGGCATCCTCGGCGGCGGCCTTCTCGTCGTGCGCGACGAGCCGCGCGAGCGTGGCCCGGGCAGTATCGTACAGGGTCACGGTGTCCGGACTGCTGAGGACCGCCAACGCCTCAGGCCGATGGTCCGCTGCCACGAGCCGGCGCACCTCGGCATCCACGTGCTCGAACTTGGCCCAGGACTGGGCGAACGCGTCGTAGGAGGCGCGTTCGTCCGCCGTGGTGATCAGAGGTTCGTAGGCGCGTCGCGCCTCGCCCAGCCGATCATGGGTCGCGGCGACATTAGTCTCGTTCCGCGCGCGGTGCTCCGAGTTTTCCGAGAGCAGGACGAGCCGGTACTGCTTGATGCGCACCTCGGAGGCCGCGATCTCGATCGTGCTTACCTTTTCGAGGGACGGGACTCAGTTCGTAGCGACGGCGGTGGTCGCCTCACGGATGCCGGCCAACTCACGGAGCGATAGGCCGCCCTGAACGGCGGAGATCAATGCCAGCAATGCAAAGAGTAGTGAGAGAGTTGCCTTGAGGGAAAGACGCAAATGCATCGCTCATGCCGGTCAATATTGATGGGCTATGGTGCTTACTGATGGCTTGTTTGCATTGCGCGATGAACCTGCCTGATCCAAAACATTGTCCCGGGGTTGATTTTATACCCCGACAAAAATCTGAGTCAAACAATCTCTAGCTGTTCAGGCCATTATAACATAAAAATCAGCTATTTAATTAACATCTCGATAGAATAACGTATCACTAACAATACAAAAATTTAGATTTATGATACAAGTATAATCCAAAGAACATTGCTCCAATGCTTGCTCCTGCGGTTCGCCTCGCCCTCAAATATTTTTTGCTCCGCACACGCGGCGCAGATCTAATTTGGAGTCGCATGGGTCGGCGCATCCCTCTGCGAACCCGAACGACCATCGTCCGGGCTGGTGAGCAAGATTGATCGCAAGCCCTGCCGCTTTTGGACGCGCAGTCGCGCAGCGAACAAGTTGCACCACGCCGGGCGCTCCGGCATTGCTCCAACAAACGGGAGCGGAGAATGTGGACATGCCGACGGGTCGGGTCACCGTGGTGGATCACCCGCTTGTGCAACACAAGCTCACTTATCTGCGCGACAAAAACCGCTCGACCAAGGGTTTTCGCCAGATCCTGAACGAGATCGGCATGCTCCTAGCCTACGAGGTGACGCGGGATCTGCCACTCGAGCCGGTCACCATCGAGACGCCGCTGCAGCCGATGGAGGGGCGGCAGATCCAGGGTAAGAAGCTCGTCCTGGCGCCGATCCTTCGCGCCGGCGTCGGCTTCCTCGACGGGATGCTCTCGCTCGTTCCCTCGGCCCGTGTGGCGCATATTGGCCTTTACCGGGATCCCGACACCCTGGAAGCGGTGGAATATTACTTCAAGGCACCATCAGACCTTGCCGACCGCACCGTGCTGGTCCTCGACCCGATGCTCGCCACCGCGAACTCCGCCATCGCGGCCCTCGACCGGCTGAAGGCGCGGGGTGCCTCGGACTTGCGTTTCGTCTGCCTCCTGGCCGCGCCGGAAGGCCTTGCGAAGTTTCAGGCGGCCCATCCCGATGTTCCCGTTTGGACCGCCGCCATCGATAGCCACCTGAACGACCACGGCTATATCGTCCCCGGCCTCGGCGACGCCGGGGACCGCATGTACGGCACACGCTGAGCGGAAATCTCCGACGCGTGCGCTACCGCTTCGACGCGCGGAAGCCCCGGCGCCCTTTCCCGACAACCTTGCGCAGCACGCGGGAGAGCTGCTCCACCGAATAGGGTTTCTGGATCAGGTCGAAGCCGTGAACCCCTTCCTCCGCCAGCACATGGCTGTAACCGGAGGTGAGCACCACGGGCAGGTCCGGCAAACGCCGTTCCAGTTCCCGGGCGAGCGCGACCCCGCCCATGCCCGGCATGACGACGTCGGAGAATACTGCGTCGAACCGGAACGGGATCCTCTCGATCTCCAAGAGAGCCTCCTCGGCGTTCGTCGCCCAAACCGTCGCGTGCCCGAGATCCTCCAGAATCTGCGTCGCGAAGCGCCCGACCTCGACGTTGTCCTCCACCACGAGGATGCACAGGTTCCCGCTATCGACGGCCCGCTCCTCGCGCGGGGCATCGTGCGCGATCTCCGGCGCAGCCTCCACCTGCGGCAGATAGAGGGTGAACGTCGTGCCCTGGCGGAGCCGGCTGGTCACATCGACGTCGCCGCCCGACTGCTTCGCGAAGCCGAACACCTGGGACAAGCCCAGCCCAGTCCCCTTGCCGATGTCCTTGGTGGTGAAAAAGGGCTCGAAGATGCGCGGTAATACCTCCGGTGCGATTCCGATGCCGGTATCCGAGAGCGAGACCGCCGCGAAGGTATGCCGAGAGCCGGCGTGGCCCCGGATGGCAGGCATCGGCCCACCGCCCTGCAGACGCAGGGTCAGCGTGCCCTCGCCGCCCATCGCGTCGCGGGCATTCACCGCCATGTTGATGAGCGCCGTTTCGAATTGGCTGAGATCCGCCCGGATGTAGCAGGGTTCTTCCGGAATCTGAGCGTCGACGGTGATGCGCGCGCCCGTGACCGAGTCCAGCATCTCCGCAACAGCGCGGAGCGAGCCGCCGACCTCGAACACTTCGGGGCGCAGCGCCTGGCGTCGAGCGAAGGCGAGGAGCTGCCCAGTGAGCTTGGCGGCGCGGTCGACCGTGTCGGAGATCGCCTCGACGTAGCGCTGGCGCCGCTCCTCGGATAGGTCGGGCCGCTTGAGTAGATCGGTGGACGACTTGATGACCGTCAGGAGGTTGTTGAAGTCGTGCGCGACGCCGCCCGTCAGTTGCCCCACGGCCTCCAGCTTCTGCGATTGGCGCAGGGCTTCCTCGACGCGCTCCCGCTCGACGCTCTCGGACTGGAGCCGCGCATGCGCCTCCGCGAGCGCCCGCATGTTGCGCCGCTGCTCGGACAGGTCGGTGAGGATGCCGCAGAGCAGGGGCGCATCACCCTGACGCTCGAAGCGGCTGAGCGACAAGAAGGTTGCACTCTCGGTCCCCGCCGTCGCCCTGAGTTCGACTTCCCCGCGTACCGGGTTGGTCATCGCCCTCTGTACCAAGTCGTCCAGGTCGGCATCGGCCTCCACGAAGTCTCGCAGATATCGTCCGATGAGACGCTCCTGCGGCTCGCCCAGCATGTCGGCCAGTCGGCGGTTGCAGTAGAGCAGCGCGCCGTCGGACCCGAGCGTGAAGGCGCCTTCCTGGATCTGCTCGATCAGCACCCGATAGGGGCGATCCGCGTTCTCCAGCGTGTAGACCAGCCGCTCGTGGTTCGGCCCTTCCACCACCACGGCGTCGAAGTCGCCCCGGCGGATGGCCGCCAGCGTGTCCTCGCTCTCCTCCAGCCGCGCTTCCAGCTCCCGGATGTGGGCTCGGTAGGCCTCCGGGCCCGGCTCGTCATCGGGCAGCAGCGCGTCGACACCCATCAGCGCGCCTCCGCAGTCGGATCGATCTGGAGCCCGCGCAGGATGCGGCCTTCGTCGAGGAGGTCGCCCGAGATCCGCCGCTCGGGGTGCGGGAAAACCTTCAGGAGCGTCGGTGCGGCCAGGATGCCGTCGCGCTCGGCAAGGTCGGGCTGCTGGTAGATATCGACGATCTCCAGCTCGTACCGACCCGCAATGTGACTTTCGCAGATCCGCCGTAGGCTCTCGACCACGCGGAGGGACCTTGGCGCCGTGCCGGCGACGAACAGCCTCAAGCGGTAATGTTCCGAGGTTTGCGATGGTGCCACGACGCCGTTCAAGGCTGATCCGCCTTCGGTCGGATATCGAGGCCGACCAAGACCTTCTCGGTATTCGACAGATCGCCGATGATCCGCTTCAGGGGCGAGGGCAGCCGGCGCACGAGCGTCGGGATCGCGAGGATCTGATCTCCGGCAGCGAGCTGCGGGTTCTTCATGAGGTCGATCACTTCGATATCGTAGCGGCCGGCCAAGTGCTCCTCGCAGAATCGCTTGAGGTTCGTCATCGCTGCGAGAGACTTGTTGGTCTGTCCGGCGACGTAGAGGCGCAGATAGTAATGGCCCGGATCGCCGTCCGGATCCGTCTCCTGGGCCGGTTCGTCCGGGGTCGTCGCGTTCATTCCGCAGCACTCCGTCGTGCGATCAGCGCCTGCCGCTCTTCCTCCGAGCGGACTGCGCGAAGCCGGTCCTCGGCGTGCAGACGCTCCTCCTCGTCCTGCGCCGCTTCGAGCCCGGCTCGCAACTCCTCGATCTGCCGCTCAATCGCCGAACGGCGGCGGGCCAAGTCTCGGAGGCCCCGCTCGGTCTCGCGCAGACGCTGCTCTGAGGCAGATTTCTCCTGCGCCTCCTGGATCAGGCGGGCCGTTCCAGTCAGCACGCCGGAGGGTCCGATATAGGCATCGATCAGCTGGATCCCGCTCGATGACATGAGAAACTCCCGAATCTGGTTCGAGTGGCTCATGCCCCGTGCCTTGATGACATAGAGCGTGCGCGTGCGCTCGCCGTTCGCCTCCAAATTCTGAAGCTTGATCCAGGTGTCCATCAGCGAGGAAACGCCCAGGTCGTCGTCCTGCACCAGGGACCCGTCGCTCCGCAATGTGGTGAAAACCGCCGTGATGCCGCGGGCCTTGACGAGGTCGATCATCAGCAGGAGCGTCGCCTGCAAGGTGCTCGCCGCGCCGCGCAGGGCCGAGATCGGATCGATCACGACCAGTTCCGGTTTGAACCGGTCGAGGTCGCGGTGCATGCGTGCGAGGTGGGTTTCGAGGCCAAACAGACTGGGCCGGGCGGCCTCGAAACGCAGCAGCTCGCTGGCGACGTGCTGGTTCAGATCGATGCCCACCGAGCGGGCGTTCCGCGCGATCTGATCGCCGCTTTCCTCGAAGGCGAAAACCATGCAGCGCTCGCCGCGCCGGCAGGCCGCATCGACGATCGAGGATGCCAGCAGGGTCTTGCCCGTGCCCGCCTCGCCCGAGATCAGGATTCCGGAACCGCGATAGAATCCGCCCGGCCCAAGCATCGCGTCCAGGCCGGCGACGCCGCTGGAGAGCACCCCGCTCGGCGCCGTGTAATCGAGGTCGGCGGAGGTGACCGGGAGGACACTGATCCCCGCATGGTCGATCAGGAATGGGTACTCGTTCGTGCCGTGGGCCGAGCCGCGGTACTTCACCACGCGCAGACGCCGGGTGGTGATCTGATCCTCCACGCGGTTGTCGAGCAGCACCACGCAGTCGGAGACGTATTCCTCCAGGCCCTGCCGGGTAAGTTGGCCCTCGCCCCGCTCACCGGTGATGATCGCCGTCAGGCCGCGATCCTTGATCCAACCGAAGAGGCGACGGAGCTCGGCGCGCAGCAGCGCCGGATCGGTGAAGCCGGCGAACAGGGTCTCAATCGTGTCGAGAACCACCCGCTTCGCGCCGATGCTGTCCACCGCGAAGCCGAGTCGGATAAAAAGGCCTTCGAGGTCATATTCCCCGGTCTCCTCGATCTCGCTTCGCTCCACGCGCACATGGTCGATGGCGAGACGGCCCGAAGCGACGAGCCCGTCCAGGTCGTAGCCCAGGGAGGCGACGTTGGCGGCCAGATCCTCGGCGCGCTCCTCGAAGCTCATGAAGACCCCGGGTTCCCCGAACCGGGTCGCGCCGTTGACCAAGAACGTCGTGGCGAACAGCGTCTTGCCGCAGCCCGCCGCGCCGCAGATCAGGGACGGCCGCCCGGCCGGCACGCCGCCGAAAGTCAGATCATCGAACCCTTCGATGCCCGTCTGGGCCTTCGGCAACGTCTGAACAGCTTGCGAATCAGGCACGATGGTCGATGTCCTAGACGTCGCGGCCCGCGATGGGATCCGATGCCAGCGCGTCAAGGCCCGTGGCTTCAGCGGTCCGATCTGCCGCGGCTTTAAATCCGAACTGGTGTCGTGCGGCTCGAACGACACGTAGGACGAGCGTCACCGCCTGCCGTGACGCGGTATGGCATGGTCGTGCCGAGCGCAATATGCCGGCGCCGGATCGGTGAGGTGACAGGCTGCGTCCAAATCCTGGCACGGATTCTTGGCGGGCCTGACGAGGATCGTGATGACAAAGCGGATCGTCGACGAAGACGCCCTGGAGGCCCCGGCGGTCGCCCGCAATCGGGACGCGATCCTGACTGTGCTCCGCGAGATCCTGCCGGTCCACGGAACCGTTCTCGAGATCGCGAGCGGATCAGGCGAGCACGCCGTTCACTTCGCAGCGGCGCTGCAGACCCTGACGTGGCTGCCAAGCGATCCCGAGCCGATAGCGCGGCGCAGCATTGCGGCCCATGTGCGGCGGTCCGGCCTCGCTAATCTCCGGCCGCCGCTCGACCTCGATGCTTCCGCCACACGATGGCCGGTGGGGCCGGTGGACGCGATCGTCTGCATCAACATGATCCATATCGCGCCGTGGTCCGCGGCGCAGGGTCTGATGGCCGGCGCCGGACGAGCCCTGGCCGGAGGCAGCCTGCTCTATCTCTACGGACCCTTTCGGGAAGACGGGCGGCACAGCGCGGACAGCAATGCCGCGTTCGACGACGCGCTGCGTGCCCGCGATGCCCGCTGGGGCGTTCGAGACCGCGTGACTGTTTCCGTGGAAGCAGACCGCCACGGCCTGACCCTCGAACGACGCATCGCCATGCCGGCGAACAATCTGAGCTTGATCTATCGACGCACTGCGGAATGATCTGACACATGCGGAGGGTTCACGCATCTGCACATTGTATTCAAGCTGCGGAATGTTGCACACTCCTGTCGCGTTGCCGACGCGGCGACAAAAGCCGCGCGGTTCGCAGGAGGAAACGCATGGCACGGGATCATAAGATTAGAGATCGGAAGGCCCGGGATCCGAAGGCAAGGCAGCGCGGCGTTTCGAGCCGGGCCATCGCTCTGCTCGCAGTGGCCAGCCTGATCGGAGCGGCACCCGCCCGAGCCGCGGATCCGATTCGGATCGGCGTGATCGCCGAGGCGCAATCGGTGGTGGGCGCCTCGATCCCGCAGGCGGTGCAGCTCGCCGCCGACGAGATCAACGCCAAGGGCGGCGTCGACGGGCGCCAGATTCAGATCGTCACCTACGACGACAAGTCCTCCGCATCGGATGCGGTGCGCGCCTTCCAGCGTGCTGTCTCGGAGGACAAGGTCAACCTCGTCATCGCCAGCTACATCTCGGAGGTCGTACTCGCGCTGATGCCCTGGGCCGCCCGGCTCAAGACGCCGATGATCACGCCGGGCGCCGCCTCCAACGAGATCAGCCTCGCCGTCCACAAGGACTACGCGCGCAACAAGTACACCTTCCACGGATATCTCACCTCCGCGGCTCTTGCGCAATCGATCTGCGATTCCACAAAGGACCTTCTCATCGACCTGATGAAGGTGAAGACGGCGGCGATCATGAGCGAGGACGCCGCTTGGACCCGGCCGCTCGACGTCGGATACGAGAAATGCCTTCCGGAGATCGGCGTGAAGGTCGTCGATCACATCCGCTTCTCGCCGGACACGGGCGACTTCACGCCGATCTACAACAAGATCGAGGCGGCCAAGCCCGACCTGATCGTCACCGGCATCTCGCATGTCGGCGTGCAGCCGACCGTGCAGTGGCAGAACCAGAAGGTGCCGCTCGCCATGACCGGCATGAACTCCCAGGCCACGTCCTCGACCTTCTGGTCGAACACGAACGGCGCCACGCAGGGCGTGATCTTCCAGAGCATCGCGGTGCCGGGTGCCGCGATCACCGGCAAGTCGCTGGCCTTCAGCGATGCATTCAAGAAGCGCTTCGGCAGCGACCCGTCCTACGCTGGCTACATGGCCTACGACCAAGTCTACTACGCGGCCGATGCGGTGAAGCGGGCGGGCACGACCGAGGCCGACAAGCTCGTCGACGCCCTCGAGAAGACCGATTGGGAGGGCATGGTCGGGCGCACGCAGTACTACGGTAAGGACGACCCGTTCACCCACTCGATCAAATATGGACAGGGCTTCATTACCGGCCTGATGGCGCAGTGGCAGGACGGCAAGCAGGTTGCGATCTGGCCGAAGAGCCTCGCGCAGGGTCAGATCGTCATCCCAGCGGCCGTGAAGGCCGCGGCGCGCTGAAGCTGTTTCGCGCGAGGCCGGCTTCGGCCGGGGCGAAGAGCGCTTGGAGCCGTATCGGATCGCGTTGCGATCGGGTGCGGCTCCAAGCCTTTCTGACGCGCTCTCTTCCGCAGAACCGACATCCAGGTTGGCGGAGAGCGTCCTAGCCGCTTGCCAAGCGCGCTCGCTGCCGCAACTAGAGCCACACTGCGGCCTTCCAGGGCCTGTCACGACCAACGCGCGCGCGAAGGATTGATCGATGGCCAGTGCCGACCTGCCCGAGACCATGCGGCAAGTCCGCTTCACCGGCTCTGGCGGCCCTGAGGTGATCGCCGTTGAGACCGCACCCGTGCCGAAGCCGGCGTCTGGCCAAGTGCTCATCGCTGTCGTCGCCGCGGGCGTCAACCGGCCCGACGTGGCGCAGCGGGCGGGCGTCTATCCACCGCCACCCGGCGCCACCGAGATCCCGGGCCTGGAAGTCGCTGGCCGCATCGCAGGTCTCGGCGAGGGTGTCACCGGCTTGGCGATCGGCGATGAGGTCTGCGCGCTCGTGATCAGCGGCGGCTACGCCGAATACGCCGTGGCCGAGGCAGCCCTGTGCCTGCCGCGGCCCAAACCCTTCTCGCTGGTCGACGCAGCCGGACTGCCTGAGACCTTCTTCACGGTCTACTCGAACGTCGTACAGCGCGGACGGCTAGCGCGCGGCGAGCGCTTCCTGGTCCATGGCGGTTCGAGCGGGATCGGCGCCACCGCGATCCAGATGGCGAAGCTGTTCGGTGCGACGGTCTACGCGACTGCAGGATCGGCCGAGAAGTGCCGGTTCTGCGAGGAGCTCGGGGCGGACGCGGCGATCGACTACAAGCAGACCGATTTCGCCGAGGAGGTGAAGCGCCTGACAGACGGACGCGGTGTCGACGTGATCCTCGACATGATCGGCGCCAGCTACCTTGCGCGCAACATCAAATCCCTCGCACCGGACGGGCGTTTGGTGATGATCGCTCTAATGGGGGGTTATAAGGTCGACGGCCTGAACATCACGCCGATCATGCGTAATCGTCTGACGTTCACGGGCTCGACGCTGCGGCCCCGCCCGAAGGCCGACAAGGCCGCGATCGCCGAAGGGCTGCGCAAGGACGTCTGGCCTGAACTCGATGGCGGGCGTATCCGCTCCGTCACGCACGCTACCTTCCCGCTGGAGGAGGCGCGGAAAGCCCACGAACTGATGGAATCCAGCGCTCACCTGGGCAAGATCCTGCTCACCACCGGCCGGTAACCGCCGCGATCGGCAGGAACCCCCTTCCTCGGCACCGCGTTGGCGGCCGGTAACGGTTTCGTGTCGCAGGCCGCAATCTCGCGTGCTGCGTTTCGCCGACGAGGTGTTTTCAGATGGCCGAGAAGTTGAACCAACAAGAAAGCCGGCAGGGTGAGCGCGGCAAGCCGGTGCTGTGGGTCTTGGTGGCGAGCCTCGTACTGCTGGCCATCGCGACTGTGGGATTGCTGACCTGGAACGGCTCGAATTCACCGAAGGATTACGCCAGCCAGAGTCAGGATGCATCCCGGCGCGAGGTCACCGGCTCGGTGAACGGCCAATCGAACGGATCTTCGCCATCGAACAGCACCGCCGTGCCGGGCGGCAATCCGTCATACCCGCAGCCGGCCCAGCCCGGCGCCCATGACGGCACGGCGAAGTAGAGAAAGCGCCCGCAAGTATGGGTGGAGGGGCGGCGCGCATCGCCGTCCCTTTCCAAGCGCTCGATTCCGGATAATGCGTTACGCAGAGTTGTTGCGGAGGCCTAGCGCGTCGGGATCGGCGTAGGACCGCGATAATCGTAAAAGCCGCGCTTGGCCTTCCGTCCGAGCCAGCCGGCCTCGACATACTTCACGAGGAGGGGGCAGGGACGATACTTCGAGTCCGCGAGGCCCTCGTACAGCACCTGCATGACCGACAGGCAGGTATCGAGCCCGATGAAGTCGGCGAGCTGCAACGGTCCCATCGGATGGTTCGCGCCGAGTTTCATCGCGGTATCAATCGATTCGACCGAGCCCACGCCCTCGTAAAGCGTATAGATCGCCTCGTTGATCATCGGCAGCAGGATGCGGTTGACGATGAACGCCGGGAAGTCCTCCGACATGGTTGAGGTCTTGCCGAGCTTGGCGATGAAGCCCTTGGCCGCTTCGTAGGTGGTATCCTCCGTGGCGATGCCGCGGATCAGCTCCACGAGCTGCATCACCGGCACCGGGTTCATGAAGTGGATGCCGATGAACTTCTCGGGCCGGTCCGTCGCGGCGGCAAGCCGCGTGATGGAGATCGACGAGGTGTTCGTGGCGATCAGCGTGTCGGGCCGCAGCGACGCGCAGAGTGTCGAGAAGATCTCCCGCTTTGTCGCCTCGTTCTCGGTGGCGGCCTCGATCACAAGATCGGCCGGGTTGAGGGCCGCGAAGTCCGGGGCCTGCACGATCCGGGCGCGGGCCTCCGCGCTCTCGCTCTCGGTCATCGAGCCCTTCGAAACGAGGCGGCCGAAGCCGCTCTCGATCGCGCTGAAGCCGTTCTCCAGGCGCGCCGCATCGCGATCGTTCAGCAGGACGTCGAGACCGGCCGCCGCGCAGACCTGCGCGATCCCGCTTCCCATCTGGCCCGCGCCGATGATCCCGATCCGCTTGATCACCATGTCCATCTGCCGAACTGTGCCCCCAATGCGGACGCCGATGCGCGGCGGCCGGGATCGACCGACTGCGCCGACGCGACGGCGGCACCCACGAAGACCTGCCGTCGCAGCCTTCTAGACCAATCTTCAGCGCGGAAGGAACCCGCACGCCGCGTTGCCGCGCCGGGGATCATTCGCAGCGATCCGCGCGGCGATGGGACCTTTACTGACCCTTCGCCTTGCCGATCTCGGCCTGGAGTTCTGGGACGACCTGGAAGAGGTCGCCGACGAGGCCGTAATCGGCCACCTGGAAGATCGGCGCGTCCTCGTCCTTGTTGATGGCGACGATCACCTTCGAGTCCTTCATGCCCGCCAGATGCTGGATCGCGCCCGAGATGCCCACCGCCACGTACAGGTCCGGCGCCACCACCTTGCCGGTCTGCCCCACCTGCCAGTCGTTCGGCGCGTACCCGGCGTCCACCGCCGCCCGCGAGGCGCCCACCGCCGCGCCCAGCGTGTCGGCCAGCGGCTCGATCAGCGCGTGGAACTGGTCCGACGAGCCGAGCGAGCGCCCGCCCGACACGATGATCCGCGCCGAGGCCAGCTCCGGACGATCCGACTTGGCGATCTCCTCGCCCTTGAAGCGCGAGCCGCCCGCCTCCGGCGCGGCCGCCGCGACCGGCTCGATCGGCGCGCTCGCCCCGCCCTCGGCCGCCGCCTTGAACGCCGCCGTGCGCACCGTGATCACCCGCTTGCCCGACGGCACCTGCACGGTCTGGATCGCGTTGCCGGCGTAGATCGGACGCTCGAACGTGTCCGGCGAGACCACCTTGATGATGTCGGACACCTGCGCCACGTCCAAGAGCGCGGCCACCCGCGGCAGCACGTTCTTGCCCGTGGTCGAGGCCGAGGCGATGATCGTGTCGTAGGGCTCGGCGATCGCCGCCAGCAGCGCGCCGACCGGCTCGGCGAGGTCGTGGTCGTAGGCGCCGTCCTCGGCGTGCAGGACCTTCTCGACCCCCTCCAGCTTGGCCGCCGCCGCGGCCGCCGGCCCGGAGCCGGCGCCCAGCACCAGGGCGTGGACCGGCGCGCCGATCTCCCGGGCCGCGGAGAGCGCCTTGAGGGTGCCGTCCTTGATCTGGCCGTGGCCGTGCTCGACGAAGAGGAGTGTCGTCATGGTCGTGTGTGTCCTCGAAGGGGGGCGCGGGGCTCGACCGGGGCGGGAGCCGCGCGGAGCGGATCAGATGACGCCGGCCTCGACCTTGAGCTTCTGCACGAGCTCGGCGGCCGAGCCGACCTTGACGCCCGCCGAGCGGCCCGGCGGCTCGGCGGTCTTGAGCACGGTCAGCCGCGGCGTCACGTCGACGCCCAGCGCGTCCGGCGCCAGCTCGTCGAGCGGCTTCTTCTTGGCCTTCATGATGTTGGGCAGGCTCGCGTAGCGCGGCTCGTTGAGGCGCAGGTCGGTGGTGACGATCGCCGGCAGCGTCAGGCTGACCGTCTGCAGGCCGCCGTCGACCTCGCGGGTGACGTCGAGGCTGCCTTCGCCGGCCTCGACCTTGTAGGCGAAGGTGCCCTGCGGCCAGCCGAGCAGCGCGCCGAGCATCTGGCCGGTCTGGTTCGCGTCGTCGTCGATGGCCTGCTTGCCCAGGATGACCAGCTGCGGGCTCTCCTTCTCCACCACGGCCTTCAGCAGCTTGGCCACCGCCAGCGGCTCGCAAGGGACGTCGGTCTTGACCAGGATGGCGCGGTCGGCGCCCATGGCCAGCGCCGTGCGCAGCGTCTCCTGCGCCTGCTGCGGGCCGATCGACACCGCCACGATCTCGCTGACCGTGCCCTTCTCCTTCAGCCGGATCGCCTCCTCGACGGCGATCTCGTCGAACGGGTTCATCGACATCTTCACGTTGGCGAGCTCGACCCCGGAGCCGTCGGCCTTCACGCGGATCTTCACGTTGTAGTCCACCACCCGCTTCACGGGCACCAGAACCTTCAT
>NZ_JBKFBO010000118.1:0-76180 GCF_053346215.1 Methylobacterium sp. A49B | reverse complement strand
CCGCCTGCGCGCCCTTCACAGCGCTGTAGCAGGCGGGATCTCTCGCGGGGTGGTCATCGGCGGTTGCCGGGTAGGGTCGGGTTGCGAGCACCAACCTCGAACCCGAGAGACCCCCGATGACCGACGA
The DNA here is from genome assembly GCF_053346215.1 of Methylobacterium sp. A49B. Lineage (NCBI taxonomy): Bacteria > Pseudomonadati > Pseudomonadota > Alphaproteobacteria > Hyphomicrobiales > Methylobacteriaceae > Methylobacterium > Methylobacterium sp. A49B. The sequence continues at coordinate 76,053 of NZ_JBKFBO010000118.1, read as the reverse complement.
GATGATGGCCCTGCGCGGGCTGATGGAGAAGAGCGCCGACGCCGATCTGCTGCGCGAGATGATCGGCTTTGCGGCCGAGCGGCTAATGGAGCTGGAGGTCGGTGGCCTGACCGGCGCGGCGCACGGCGAGAAGAGCGCCGAGCGGCTGGTCCAGCGCAACGGCTACCGTGACCGGGATTGGCAGACGCGGGCCGGCACGGTCGAGCTGCGCATTCCGAAGCTGCGCAAGGGCAGCTACTTTCCGGGCTTCCTGGAGCCGCGACGCATGGCCGAGAAGGCGCTCACGGCTGTGATCCAGGAGGCCTACATCCAGGGCATCTCGACCCGATCGGTTGATGACCTCGTCCAAGCGATGGGCGGCACAGGCGTGTCGAAGAGCCAGGTCAGCCGGCTCTGCCAGGAAATCGACGAGCGCGTGGGCGCGTTCCTCGCCCGGCCCATCGAGGGCGAGTGGCCCTACCTCTGGATCGATGCGACCTACGTGAAGGTGCGCCAGGACGGCCGTATCGTCTCTGTCGCCGTAATCGTGGCGGTGGGCGTCAACGGTGACGGCCGTCGCGAGGTGCTCGGCATGGATGTCGGCCCGTCCGAGGCCGAGACGTTCTGGACGGACTTTCTCCGCAAGCTGGCGCGCCGCGGCCTGCGCGGGGTCAAGCTGGTCATCTCGGACGCCCACGAGGGCATCAAGGCGTCAGTGGCCAAGGTGATGAACGCGACCTGGCAGCGTTGCCGCGTCCACTTCATGCGCAACGTGCTCGCCCATGCCGGACGCAGCGGGCGGCGTGTCGTCTCCGCCTTCATCGCCACGGCATTTGCCCAGGACGATGCCGAGGCGGCCCGTCAGCAGTGGCGGCGCGTGGCTGATCAGCTCCGGCCGAAGGTCCCCAAGCTCGCCGCCCTGATGGACGAGGCTGAGCCGGACGTGCTGGCCTACATGGGCTTCCCCACCCAGCATCGGGTCAAGCTGCACTCCACGAACCCGCTTGAACGCCTCAACGGCGAGATCAAGCGCCGGACCGAGGTGGTCGGCATCTTCCCCAACGAGGCGGCCATCACACGCCTCGTCGGCGCGATCCTGCTGGAACAGAACGACGAGTGGGCCGTCCAGCGCTCCCGCTACATCACCCTGGAAAGCATCGCCCCGATCGGCGATGATCCCCTCGTCAGCCTGCCGACCCTGGCAGCCTGATCAATCCGGCCCCGGCCGGTGATCGTGGTGGCCACGCCGAAGCTACACCACGCCAGGGGACACAGCCTCAGTGCGACCGACTAGTCCCTCCCGGTCGCCCGGGCTGCCGCCGCGAGGCTTCCGACGGGAGGCTTTTTCAGTTCAGGTTGTTGGAAATCGCGCTGAACTTCGTGCCGAGCCTCACGCCCACGAGCCTGAGCGAGGCAATAACGACGACCGCGATAAGGGCGGCAATCATCCCGTATTCAATTGCTGTAGCGCCGGACTCGTCGCGGATAAATCGTCGTAGGATCTGAGACATTGGGCTGACCTGTGGCAATACTGGAGCATCACGAACCAGCGATAGCGACGGCTCGTTTACGGTTTGTGAAGAGACATCGATCGCCGGCACTCCGCGCTGCGCGGCCGCGATATCGTCCGCGTCGATCGTGTCCGGCTGGCAGGCATGCCACATTCTCAACGCGTCCGGTCGCCCCTCACGGCCCCGGCACTGGCCGGCCGGATCCGAGAGATCGGAAACATGGTGGACAAAGCGCTTCCGTCACGGCGCCCGTCACGATCGTGCAACCGGCCATGCCAATTGCATCCATAAGTTGTTTTCGTCCCGGCATGGATCGTACGTGAGATCGCTTTTCTCGGCCGGCCCCCGGGCGGCGTGCGAGATTTTCGCGATCTTCAGCGGCGCGCGCTGGGTCTGGCAGCCGACGGTCACAAGATCTCGTGTGCCGGATTAAGATGTTAGCTATTTCTCTCCGCTAATTTTTCTCCACATCGACCCGCTGGGTCGAATCCAGACCCCACGATGAGGAGCATCAGGGTGAATGTCCGCTGGCAGATCTCTGCCCGCCGATGGCGCATGCGGGGCTTTGCCTTCGCCAGGAATGGCCGAGGTGGCGTCGCACTGACCTTCGCCCTCTCGTCCCCGATCCTGTTCGGACTCGTCGGTGGCGGCGTCGACTACGCCCGCCTGGTGGCGCGCCGCACGCAGATCCAGAATGCCGTCGACGCCGGTGCCCTGGCCGGCGGCAACGCGCTGAAGCTCGCCGCCTCGGACGCGGCCTCCGTTCGGGGAGCCGTGGAGCAGATCATCGTCGCCAACGCGCCTGCACCCGCCGACAAGCCGCTGGCCATCACCGTCGCGGTGGCGGACGACAAGACCAGCGTGTTCGCCCGCGCCGAAGACCGCGTGGCGCTCACCTTCGGCCGCTTCATCGGCCTCGCCAGCCAGACCGTCGCCGCGCAGGCCAAGGTCAGCATCGTCGGCAAGATGCGCCTGTGCATGCTGACCCTCGATCCGAGTGCGCCGGGGGCCTTCAACCTCCAGAAGAACGCGCAGGTCACCGCGCTGGGCTGCGCGCTCTACTCCGACTCGGTGAGCCCGCTCGGGATGGTCGGGGGCGCCAACGCCCTGGCGCGGGCCGATACGATCTGCTCGGCGGGGGGCTATTCCGGCGTCCGGGCGAATTTTTCGCCCCCGCCGCAGACGGAATGCCCGGTCATCCAGGATCCCCTGCAGGGTCGCGTCGCGCCGCCCGTCGGCGGCTGCGCGAGCCTGCCCTTCCCGTTCAACCTGCTGCCACTCGGCAAGATGGCGACCATCGACAAGGACGTCACGCTCGAACCCGGCACCTACTGCGCAGGCCTGACGGTCAAGAAGAACGCCACGGTGACGATGCGGCCCGGCATCTACGTGTTCAAGGACGGGCCGCTCATCGTGAAGGACAACGCGACGCTGACGGGCGTCGATGTCGGCCTCTACTTCGCGGGGGACAAGGCGGGCCTCCTCTTCGACAAGAAGACCACCGTCAGCCTCTCGGCCCCGACGACCGGCGTGATGGCCGGGATGCTGATGTCCGAGCAGCCTGCCGTGACGGCTCCGCTCGATCCGGCGCTGGGCGTGACGGACGACTCGACGGGCGCCCCTGTGCCGCCCACCCCCGCTCCGCTGGGGCAGACGGCGCCGATGCGGATCTACCGGATCATCAGCAACAATGCCCGCACCATGCTGGGCACGATCTACCTGCCCTCGGGCCGCCTCGTGATCGACGCCGACAAGCCCGTCGCCGACCAATCCGCCTACACCGTCGTCGTGGCGCGGCAGGTCAATCTCTACGAGGGGCCGAACCTCTACCTCAACGCCAATTACGAGGGCACCAGCGTGCCCGTGCCCAAGGGCGTCGGCCCCCTCGGCGGCAGGGTCGTGATCTCGCAATGACATCCTCTTTCGCGGACGGATCGTCTGGAGGCTCGTGGTGCTCGCGCTGATCCTCGACGATGCCGAGATGAACAACCTGCTGATGGTGCAGGCCTTGAAGCCCGTGGCCGATTGCGAGCCTGTGGCCTTCACCTGCCCGAAGGCCGGGCTCGCCTTCCTGCGGGAGAACGTCGACCGGATCGGCGTCGTCGTCACCGATTACGACATGCCGGAATTGACCGGCCTCGACATCATCGCCGCCGCGCGGGACATCCCGGGCTTCGCGCACGTCCCCATCGTCATGGTCACGAGCATGGACCAGCGCAGCTTGCGCCATCAGGCCCTGCGCGCGGGCGCCACGGACTTCCTCGGCAAGCCGTTCGACCCGGTCGAGATCCAGGCGCGGATCGCCAATCTGTTGAAGATCAGCGCCGCCCATCGCCAGCAGCAGGACCGCGCCGCGTGGCTCGCCCGCGAGGTGGCGTCCGCCGTGGCCGTCATCGAAGCGCGGGAGCACGAGATCATCGCCCTGCTGATGCGCGCCGCCGAGCACCGCGACAACGATACCGGCAACCACATCGCGCGGGTGGCGGGCTATGTCGACGTCATCGCCCGGAACCTCGGCTTCGCGCCGCCGGACATCCAGATCCTGAAGCTCGCCTCGACGATGCACGATGTCGGCAAGATCGCAGTCCCCGACTCGATCCTGCTCAAGCGGGGCCCGCTGTCGGCCGAGGAGCGCGCCGAGATGGAGAAGCACGCCGAGCGCGGTCGGCAGATCCTGGAGGGCAGCAGCTCCGACGTCGTGCGGATCGCCGCCGAGATCGCCGAGAGCCACCACGAGCGCTGGGACGGAACCGGCTATCCGCGGGGCCTGAAGGGCGCGGCGATCCCGCTCCCCGGCCGCATCGTGGCGGTGGCGGATGTGTTCGACGCCCTCGTCTCCGAGCGTCCCTACAAGCAGGCCTGGCCGCTGGAGCGCGCGCGGGCCTTCGTCGCCGAGCAGGCCGGGCTCCATTTCGATCCGCGCTGCGTCGAGGCCTTCCTCGCGGGCTGGAGCGAGGTCGAGAAGACCTGGGCCGAGGCCGCCTGAGACTGGCGAAGGGGAGCGCAGCGTGAGGCACACGTGGAGGCACACGTGGGTGAAGCCGGGCCGCTCCGTCGCGGGCCGGATCGCCCTGGTCGTCACGGGCGCCGTCACGGCGGCCCTGATCGTCGCCGCCGGCCTGTCGGTCTGGCGCGAGCTCGACCGCTTCACCGAGGATCAGCGCGAGGCGCTCAACACGATCGCCCAGGTCTTCGCCTTCGGGAGCGCGAAGGCCGCCGCGTCGGGCGACGAGGAGGCGATGAACGCCACGCTCCGGGCCATCGGCAAATTGCCGCTGATCGTCTACGGCGCCGTCGAGGGGCGGGACGGCACGATACTGACCGAGCAGGGCTTGGGCCTGCGCCTCAACCGGGACACGGCCCTCGACGCGCAGGACATTTCGCCGTGGAGCATCCTCGGAACCCGCACCCTGCGGGGCGAGGCGACGATCATGGACAACGGCGTCCCGATCGGCCGCGTGGTGCTCATCCGCGAGACCCCGCTCGTCGTCGGCCGCGTGCTGGACGCCGCGGAGAACGCGGGCCTCGCGGCGCTGCTCGCCGTCGCCATCGGGATCGGCGTGTCCCTGCAGTTGCAGCGGAGCGTGATGCGACCCCTGGCGCTGCTGGCGGGGACCATGGACGCCGTGCGCCTACGCCACGACTACACGCGGCGCGCGCCCGTGACGAGCGACGACGAGGTCGGCCGGCTCGCGCGGACCTTCAACGATCTCCTCTCGGCCGTGAACGAGCGCGACGATCAGCTCGCCGCCCACAGCGCGCATCTCGAGGCGGAGGTGAAGGCCAGGACGATCGACCTGACCGAGGCCAAGCACGCGGCCGAAGCCGCCAACGCGGCGAAATCCACCTTCCTGGCGACGATGAGCCACGAGATCCGCACGCCGATGAACGGCGTGCTCGTGATGGCCGAGCTGCTCGCGGGTTCGGACTTGCCGCCGCGCCAGCGCCGCTACGCGGACGTGATCGCGCGATCCGGCAAATCGCTGCTGGCGATTATCAACGACATCCTCGACTTCGCGAAGGTCGAAGCCGGCAAGCTCGACCTCGAGCGGGTGCCGGTCAGCCCCGTCGAAGTGGCGGACACGGTCGTCGCGCTCTTCGCCGAACGCGCCCGATCGGCTGGGCTTGGCCTGACGGCGCAGATCGCCCCGGAGGTGCCGCGGGCCATCCTCGGAGACCCCGTGCGCCTCGGTCAGGTCGCGAGCAACTTCGTCTCCAACGCGCTGAAATTCACCGCGGCGGGCGAGGTCACGCTGCGCATGGAGATCGACCCCGCCGACGGGTTCCTCGTCCTCTCCGTGACCGACACCGGCATCGGCATTCCGCAGGACAAGCTCGGCGCGATCTTTTCGGCCTTCTCCCAGGCAGATCAGTCGACGACGCGGCGCTTCGGCGGTACCGGGCTCGGCCTCTCCATCGCCCAACGCATCGTGGAGGCGATGGGGGGCAGCGTCGGCGTCGACAGCGAGGTGGGCGCAGGCTCGACCTTCTTCGCCCGCTGGCCCGTCGAGGCGGTCGAGCCCGTCCCCGTGCACGCGAGCAAGCCGTCCCCGTCCTTGCCGCGCTTTCCCGGCGCGCGCGTGCTCGTGGCCGACGACAGCGCCGTCAATCGCGAGGTGGCCGTGGAGGCCCTGGCCCGGTGCGGTGTCACCGATGTCGTGACCGTCGAGGACGGGCTCGCCGCGGCCGAGGCCAGTGCGGCCCGTCCGTTCGACATCGTCCTGATGGACGGCAGCATGCCGGTGATGGACGGCTTCACCGCGGCCAGGACCATCCGCCAGCACGAGCTGCGGATGGGCAGACGGCGCACGCCGATCGTCGCGCTCACCGCCCACGTGCTGGCCGACGCGGCCGAGGCCGCGCAGGCCGCCGACATGGACGGCATCCTGCCCAAGCCCTTCACCCTGGCGCAGCTCGCGCACCTGCTTCAACAGCATGTCGCGGGTGAGGCGCCCAACCCGGTCGAGCCGTCCGAGCCGCAGGCCGACCCGGACACGCTGCTGGACGGCGACGTCATCGACGGCCTGCTGAGCCTCGGGGACGGCGCCTTCCTGGCCCGCGTCGTCGATCTCTACCGCCAGCAGGCACCCGTCGTCCTGTCGGCCCTGCGGGACGCCGTCGCGGCGGCGGACCAGCCCGCCATCGCCCGGGCCGCTCACAGCCTGAAATCCATGAGCGCCAATATCGGAGCCCTGGTCCTTGTCGGGCGCCTGAAGTCGATCGAGATGGCGGCGCGCGACGGTGCCTTCGTCGGAAGTCTCGGCGATTGCGACGCTCTGGACCCCGTGCTCGACGCGACCATCCTCCTCCTCGATCAGCGCACGGCACAGGTCCGGACCGCGGCGTAGGGGTTGTGCCGTGCATCGGTCCCCGGAAGCGGCGCGAGGCCGATCCGTCCGGAGGCCGGACGCGTGACGGGATGGACATGATCTTCCGGCAGGGAGGATCTTCCGGCAGGGATGGGCGCCGGATCGGCCCCGGGTCGAAGCGGTATGCAGGCCGGAGAACGGCCGCTTCCCGGACGCTCTAACGGGTGCTGGAGCCGCGCCTCGGGTCGTCACCGGCCATCGGCCGCGATCACCGAGCGTCAGCTTCGTTCCGCCGATCAGTTGCGCAGCGGCTTCGCCCCGATCTGCATCCGGTAGATCGTGGTCGGGAATTTCACCGCCGACGCTTCGCCGCCGTTCATCGTCGGCGTGCGGTTCATCTGCGCCGCGGGGATCCACAGGCCGCCCTGCTCGTCGATCCACATCGCGTCGACCCAGACCAGCCGCGGGTCCTCCACGAGCGTGCTCATCGTCCCATCCGGCAAGATCTTGAGGATGCGCAGACCGTCCGTGTCGCTCGCGTAGATCGTCCCGTCCGCGTCGATCGCGGTTCCGCCGGTGGCCACGGTGGCGGCGAACAGCGTCACGTGCTTGGCCCGCTCCGCGTCGCTCAGGTTCGCGTCATCCAGATAGCGCGTCTCGATGCTGTAGAGCGGGCCGGTGCAGGCCTGATAGTAGAACGTCTTGCCGTCGGGGGAGACTTCCAGCTGGTCGGCGTGGATGAACAGGAGCTTGCCCTTGTCGTCCCGGAGCACCCGGCCCTGGCCGGTGAGCGGCCGCTGCGCGATGGTCGACCAGTGTCCGTCGAGCACCCGCCGCAGGCCGCCGGTGTCCAGGTCGAGCACGAGCAGCCCGGGCTGGCCGGCATCCGTCAGGTAGACGTTGCGGCCGTTGAAGCGGAAATCGTCGATGAAGCTACGGTCGGTGGTCGCCGCCTGCAGCGGGTAGACCTTGCGCACGGTGTTGGTGGCCAGATCGATCTGCACCAGCTTGGGGCCGCCGGGAAGCGGCGCCTCGCCCATGCCGGGCGCGCCCTTGTCGACGACCCAGAGATCGCCCTCCGGCCCGATGCGGATGGCGTTGACCGCCACGAAGGCCTTGGCCGGGTCATCGCCCTGCTTCCACGCGTTCCACGCGTCATCGGGGAAGGCGACGGGCTTGCCGTCGCGCCACTCGCCGAGTTCGATCCCCTTGCCCTTCGTCTGGCGCTGGAACGGCGAGAACACCCGGCCGTCTTTCGCGCGGCTGATGCCGTTGAAGACCAAGCTGTCCGATCGCAGCACGGGCTCGAGCGCGTCTGGCCCAGCCTGAGCGTCGGCCGCCCGTGCGGACGACGCCAAGCACCCTGCGAGCAGGAGGGCGGGGATCAAGAGACGGGTCATGGGCGATCACGCGCTGCGGTGGCAGGATGTTCCGCTGCAAGCCCTGGAAACCCGACGGTGTTCCCAGCCGCGCGCCCTGCGCCGCCTCGGTGCAGCGTTCCGGTGGCTGTCCGGGACTAAGCGGGCTCTCGTGCCCCGAAAAACCGTCTGTTGCGGGGGGGCGGTCGTGTCCCGGTCCTGAAGGCCCGGTCGTCCTTCAGGAACTTGGCTGGGGCGCCAGGACACTCAGCCCGCCGCCACTCGCCAGAAAAAGCTAGTTTCCTCAGGCGTTTGTCTCGCGAGACGCCAAGGGATGTGTAGCAGGATTGTGGTACGAACAGCAACATTCCTCGCGATTGCCCAACGGGCCGTTGGATCGCGGCGCGGCGAGGTGATCGGCGGCGCGAGAGGCCTGGGAGGCAGTGGCTGAGAGTGCGCGTGGGTCAGCGCGCAGGAGCGGCGCCCAGGAGGCGCAGTAGGCGGCGTGATTAGGGTGGGGCGTTCGTGCGATACCCAGATCTGCCAGTACGAAGGCGGCGCCGAGCTCTGCCACCAGCTCCTCGGCGGCGTAGGCACGGGCACCGAACCGGCCGGTGAGGTCACGGTCGAGACGGTGGGGGGCGCCGGTCCAGTGCACGAGCTCGTGGGCGGTCGTCCCGGCGTAGCCTATGGGCGTGCGGAAGGCGGTGCGGGGCGGTAGGTGGATGGTGTCGGTGGCTGGCACGTAGCAGGCGCGGTTGCCACCATGCCGGATCGTGGCGCCGGTGGGGGTGACGAAGGCCTCGAAGGCGGGCAGAGGGTCTGAGGTGATACCGGGCGCAAGCTCGTCGGTAGGCGGCGCCGGAGCGTCGACCTGGGCGGCGTTGAAAACGTGGGCGGCTCGGGCGATAAAAGGTGCGCCGTCGGTCGGGTCTGCATCGGTCCCGCGGGGCAGCTCCTTGTAGAACAGCACGAGTGTGCCGTGCTCGGCCTTGCGGACCTGCGCGCCGAGCGCCGCCCACTGCCGGTAGGTCGCCCAGCGCGCATCGGCGTAGCCGTTGGCCTGCGCCGCGCACCACAGCGCCAGGACGTTGATGCCGCGGTAGCGTCGGCCTGTGGGAGCGTTGCGCGGCATCGGGTCGGCGCCGTGCCAGGGCGGCGACCATGAAGCTGGGTCGGCGGTCTCGAGCTGTGCGAGGATGGTCGCGGCGAGACGGGCGTGCAGGTCGTTGGCGGGCATGAAGGCTGGGCTCCGATGCAGCCACGGCGTTGGCGGCTTCGGTGCGGGGTTCCCTCAGGTGCAGCAGCAGTTCACAGAAGCTTCGGGTGCGGCTGCAGGCCGGGGCGCGGCGGTTAGCCTTAGGCCTCGCCCCCTGCCCTGCCCCGGATCTTGGTGAACGTTTGAGGGAGGCCGGCTTGCTGGAGGCAAGGCTTTGCCGGTGGGCGGCAAAGCCGCGCTCTACCGCGGAGGTCCGGATCTCGGAGCCACGTCGTCGGTCGACCGGCGGATCGAGGTGTAACCTTGTGATAGGTAGGCCGGGGCTGTGCGGTCGGCCTTTACACACCGCTTCCCGTCAGCTTGGACGTCCAGCGCGGACGGACCCCTCCGCTCGATCCGCGGTGCATCGGGTCGTCCTGGAGGTTTGGGGCTACCCGTGTACCTCCATCCTGCGGTCCGTGAAGTACGGGACCGCTTTTTACGCCGATGCCCTTCGGCTTGCGACCCGGCGGTCCCCTTCCCGCATGGCTGGCGGTGGAGGCTCGGGGCTCATAGGGAGCGTGGCTTTTTCTTTTGGCAGATAGAAGCTCGCGGCCACCCAGTTCAGGCGGCGTAGCGTTTCACCGTTCGAGATGAAAGACGAGGAGACTCCGGGGGGATTAACTTGCCACACCTAAGCAGGACTGGGCTTGTACGAAGCGTGACGAATTGATCGACCGGAGCCTGAAGCTGCCCTTCCGCTTTGCGCCCATCTCAGTCATTCAGCTGGCTTTGATGCCATACCGTAAGCAGACACTGCCGGCTTTGGTCGACCATTCGCGTAACCCCAGCAAATTTTTTAGGTGTCGCGTCGCAATAGTCATGGATCGGTGAGGTCCCGACTAAAATTTTAGGACACTGGTCTAGCTTCTAAGACGGATCACATGCCAGCCGTTTATAGCAATCACTTTGGAGAACACTCATGTTCATTGAGTGCCCTGGCAGTAGCCGAGGACTCCTTGATGCCATATCTCCCGGCCGGGCCGGACTGCAAGACGGCCAGCAGATGTCATCCGTCCGGGGACATTGCCTTACGCGAAACTGTTTCCTCAGTATCCGCTTGGCGGTTGTCGAGCTTGCGCAATTCGGTAGCGATGTCTTGTAGGCTGGCGTCACCCTTGCGCAGGACCCGATTAGCCTCGGACAAGCGGTCGCGCTCTGACGCGGTGACGTTGCGCGCGCTGAGCACCACCACGGGGATATTGGTGCACCCCGGCAGCTCGCGCAGGCGGTCGAGGAACGAGAACCCGTCCATCACCGGCATGGTCAGGTCGAGTAGCACGAGGCGCGGCACGCCGTGCCGGACCTGGTCGAGCGCCTCGCAACCATTCCCTGCCTCGCGCACACTCCAGCCATTGCGCTCCAGCACGGTGCGGAGGCGGTGACGCATATCGACGTCGTCATCAACCACAAGAAGATCGCCGTCGGCCGCACGGAATTGGTCGAGGATCGTCCGGAGGCGCGCCCAATCCACCGGCTTGGGCACCGCTTCGACCGCACCGAGGGAGGCGCTGAGCGCGGCGTCGGCGACAAAGCTGACCATCACCACGGGGATGCCGGCGGTCTCCGGATCTTCTTTAAGGGCGGCCAGCACCGACCAGCCGTCCATCTCGGGCATCATCACGTCGAGTAGGATGGCGCGGGGTTTTAGTGAGCGCGCCAGCTCCAGGCCGGTGCGCCCGTTGTCCGCCGTACGCACTGCGAAGCGCTGGCGTTCGAGGAAACGGGTCATCAGCTCGCGCTGGTTGGCCTCGTCGTCGATGACGAGCACGAGGTCGCCGATGGTTGTCTGGTTCTCGGGGGGAACTGTCGCCGCCTCGACGACCTGGTTCGGTGCGGTCGCCGGGACGCGTAGGGTGAAGGCCGTGCCCCGGCCCTCGACGCTCGCGACCGTGATGTCGCCGCCGAGCAGCTGGGCGAAGGCGCGGCTCAGCGCCAGCCCGAGGCCGGTGCCGCCGAACTTGCGCGTGGTGGTCTCGTCGGCCTGGGTGAACCGCTCGAACAGGCGCCCGACCTGCTCCGGGGTCATGCCAATGCCAGTGTCCTCCACGGTGAACCGCAGCCACGCGATGGTACCTGCGTTTTCCTCGCGCACCACCCGCAGGGTAATCGTACCGCCCTCGGTAAACTTGGCCGCGTTCGACAGCAGGTTGAACAGGCACTGGCGCAGCTTCACCGCGTCAGTGCGGGCTTGGCCGACGTCCCGCGCAACATCGAGCACCAGCAGGTTGCCCTTCTTGCCCACCAGCGCCTCGACCGTGCCAGCGGCATCCATCACGAACTCGACGACGTCGATGTCCTCCGGGTACAGGTCCATCTTCTCGGCCTCGACCTTGGACAGGTCGAGCACGTCGTTGATCAGCCCGAGCAGGTGCTGGGCGTTCGACTTGATCTTGCCGAGGTCCTTCAGGAGGCTGTCCTGGCCGAGTTCCTCAGCCTCCTCCTCCAGCATCTCCGAGTAGCCGATCACCGCGGAGAGCGGCGTTCGCAATTCGTGGCTCATGTTGGCCAGGAATTGGCTCTTGGCGCGGCTATGCTCCTCGGCCTCATCCCTGGCCTCACGTAGGGCGGTCTCAAAGGCTTCGCGTTCGGTGATGTCGGCGTGGACGCCGACCCACTCGCGGATCGTCCCATCCGCGTTGCGCACTGGGCGCCCCTTGACCGTGAACAGCCGATACGCACCGTCTCGGTTGCGCACGCGATGCTGGAGTTCGTAGCCCCGGTCCGCCGCCACAGCCTCGCGCCACGCCGCCTTCGTCGCCTCGACGTCGTCGGGGTGCACGGCCTTCGCCCAGCCGGTGCCCTGGCACTCGGCCTCGGACTGACCGGTGTAGGCTTGCCAGTATGGCTGAGGCCCGGTCATCGCTCCACGCGCGTCGGCGGTCCAGATGATATCGCCGACCGCCTCAGCCGCCGCGCGGAAGCGGCCTTCGCTGGCATGGATGTCGCGCTGCACCCGCTGCTGGTCGAACGACGCGGCCACGATGGCCATAAACAGGATCGTGAACGTCGCGCCAGAGACGTACAGGGCGAGGTTTTGCTGGCTGACACTGACGCCCGCGGCGTGGGCGGCGTGCGCTCCGAGATCCTTCGCCGTGAAGGTCGCCGCGGCCATGCCGGTGTAGTGCATGCCCGCGACCGCGAGACCCATGACAACGGCGGCGGCGAGCTTCTGCCAGACGCTGTTCTGCCGGAAGGTCAGCCACAGCGCGGCGGTCGCTGCGGTCACGGCGATGGCCACCGATGCGGCGACCACAGGTAGGCTGTAGGCGAGGTTGCCCGGCACCCGCATCGCCGCCATGCCGGTGTAGTGCATGCCGGCAACGCCGACACCCATCAGGGGACCGCTGATCAGGACGTCGCGCGGTCCGGCGCCCGGGCGGCTGACCCACGAGAAGGCGGCCCCGGTGGCGGCGATGGCGAGCACCAGCGACGCGACGGTCGTCCTGAGGTCGTAGGCCGCCGGCATGCCCATCTCGAACGCGAGCATGCCGACGAAGTGCATCGCCCAGATGCCGCCGCCCATGGCAAGCGAAGCCGCCGCGACCCAGGCCCAGCGCAGGCCGGCGGCCGCCCCGCGGACGCGCCCGCCCAAGTCGAGCGCCGTGTAGGAGGCGAACACCGCGATGGCGAGGGACAGCGCGACGAGTGCGGGATCGTAGCCGGTGGGGACCATGAAATTTCCGGTGACTTCCCCGAGGCTATAGCTTGGAAACACGGCAGCCCGCGAGCAATCGCCCATTCGTGAACGACGTCAACGCGAACCATCGCCGCGTTCCATCGTGGCGGGCGCAGGGATCACTGGCTACTGCGGCGTCGTTCGCCTGAGGCTGTCGTTGGATCGCCCGCGAGGCGGTGACGCTGGCCCACAGGCCTGAGCCGTGCGGTCGTGACGCGGAGTGGTCGGTGGCCGCAGGCCGAGGGCGATTGCTGCGACCTCAAGCGCCGTCAGGCGCCCCCCGGTCAGGCGTCACCCAGCTCGCTCAGCCCGGGTCGACCTCGTCCGTATGCACCGTGAACCCAGCCAACGGCGCGGGGCCGAAGCTCGTGGTGATCGCGCAATCCGTGGCGTCGCGGCCGTAGGCCATGACGATGCGGCCGATGCGCGGTCGGTTGTGCCGGGCGTCGAACGTGTACCAGCGCGGTCCCGCCGGCCCGTCGAGGTAGACCTCGAACCACGCCGAGAAGTCCATCGGCGCCGGGTCCTTCGGCACGCCGATGTCGCCGAGGTAGCCGGTCGCGTAGCGCGCCGGGATGTTCATGCACCGGCACAGCGTGATGGCCAGATGTGCGAAGTCCCGGCACACGCCGACCTGCTGGGCGTGGCCGTCGAAAGCGCTTCGGGTCGCGTCCGCCTGCATGTAGTCGAAGCGCAGCCGACCGTGCGCGTAGTCGACGATGGCCTGGACGCGCGCCCAGCCCTCGGGCGTCGAGTCGAACAGGTTCCAGGCGGTCTGCGCGAGCTTGTCGGTGTCGCAGTAGCGTGAGCCGAGCAGGAACGGCAGCGCCTCGTCCGGCAGGTCCTGCACCGGGATCTGCCGGGCATCCGGCGCGTGGTCGTCAGGGCGGCCATGATCCTCGATCTCGAAGTCCGCCGACATAGTGATGCGGCCGCCTGGGACGAGGATGCGGGTGGCGACGTTACCGAACGGGTCGCGGAACTGCCTGGCTGGGACCGGGGGGGCGAACCCGATGACCTCGCGGCTCAGAAGGTCCGGCTGACGCTCGGGGCGCACGTTGAGGAGCAGCACCATCGGGGTCGGAGCGAAGGTATCGAGGGCGACGGTGTAGCCGCAACGGATGCGCATGGCCGGATCTCCACCTGAGACGGTGCTGTCCAGGCAAGATGTCCGCCATGCCCTCGTTCCCCAGGCAGGAAGGCGTGACGGGACGAAACGAGGCCGACGACGTTAGGAGGAACACGCGGCGCACCGGCCCGCGTCGAGGAGTTCAGCGTATGCCGACCGACACTACGGGCGCCCCGAAGCAGCCTGCCCAAGTCCCGCCGCCGCTCGTGCCGGGCCTGCGCGGCCTCTTGACCCTCGCCGTCGGTGTCGTGCTGATCGCCGCGCTGTATTTCGGTCGCGAGGTGTTCGTCCCCCTGGTGCTGGCCATCCTGCTCAGCTTCGTCCTGGCGCCGGTCGTCAACCTGCTGCGGCGGATCAAGCTCGGGCGCGTGCCCTCGGTCATCGTCGCGGTCCTGCTGGCGCTGGCCGTACTCGGCGGCATCGGTGCGGTGATCGGCACCCAGGTCGCGGGCCTCGCCGGCAACCTGCCGCAGTACCAGACAACGGTGCAGAAGAAGTTCGCTGGACTGCAGCAGGGCTGGCTCGGCGAGGCCAACAAGCTCCTCCAGAAGTTCAATCACCAAGTCCAGGACGCAACTCAGAAGGCCGACGCCGCCGGCACGACTGCCGAGACAGGCCCCGCTGGCGACACGCCGAAGGCGCAGCTCGTGCGGGTTCAAGAGCCCGAGCCCTCGCCGCTGGCGTTGGCGGAGAAAGTCCTCGGCCCGGTCGTCTCGCCGCTGACCGACGTCGGCATCGTCCTCGTCGTCGTCGTATTCCTGCTGCTACAGCGCGAGGACCTGCGCAACCGCATGATCCGCCTGTTCGGGTCGAGCGACCTGCACCGCACGACGGTGGCCATGGACGACGCGGCCGGCCGCCTCGGCACCTACTTCCTCGCCCAGCTCGGTATGAACGCGGCCTTCGGCGTCATCGTCGGCGTTGGGCTGTGGTTCATCGGCGTACCGAATCCTCTCTTGTGGGGCGTGCTCTCCGCCATCATGCGGTTCATCCCGTACATCGGTGCCATCATCTCGGGGGTGTTCCCGGTGGCGCTAGCGGCCGCGGTCGATCCGGGCTGGTCGATGGTGATCGCGACCGCCGCCCTGTTCCTGATCGCCGAGCCAGTGTTCGGGCAGGTGGTCGAGCCGCTGCTCTACGGCCATTCCACCGGGCTTTCGCCCTTCGCAGTGATCGTCTCGACCCTGTTCTGGGGCTTCCTGTGGGGGCCCATCGGGCTGATCCTGGCCACGCCGTTCACCGTCTGCCTCGTGGTGCTCGGACGGCACGTCGACAGTTTGGAGTTCTTCGACGTGCTGCTCGGCGACCGGCCGCCGCTGACGCCGGTGGAAAACTTCTACCAGCGCATGCTGGCCGGCGACCCAGACGAGGTCCGTGAGGTCGCCGAGGGCATGCTGAAGGACCGTTCGCTGTCCTCGTACTACGACGAGGTGGCGCTCAAGGGCCTGCAACTCGCCGCCAACGACTATGCCCGCGGGGTTGTCACCCCTGTCCAACTGGAGAACATCCGCGCCTCAGCGCGCTCACTGGTGGAAGACTTCGAGAGCCACGACGACGTCGAGCCGGCCGTCGACGACAAGGCGGTCAATCCATCCGAAACTCCCACCCTAGCCGAGCGTGTTCATCCGAAAACCGAGGCGGTACCGGCTCATGCCCCGCCGCGGGATGCCCTGCCCGAAGCGTGGCGGGGCGATGCCCCGGTGCTGTGCCTGGCCGGTCGCGGCCCCCTCGACGAAGCGTCTTCGGCGATGCTGGCGCAATTGCTGCGTAAGCACGGGCTCGGCGCGCAGGTGACCCCGTACCAGTCCGCCTCTCGCGAGGGCATCCGCGAGCTCGACCTGTCCGGCGTGGCGATGGTGTGCATCTCGTACCTCGACATCACCGGGAATCCTTCGCACCTCCGCTACCTGCTGGAGCGGTTCAAGCGACGCGCGCCGGGTATTCCCATCCTGGTCGGGCTATGGCCGGTCGGCGAGAAGGTACTCACCGACGCGGCGCTGGGCCGGGAGGTTGGTGCGGATGCCTACGTCTCGTCGCTGCGCGAGGCCGTGGATGCCTGCCTGAGGGTCGCAACCGATTCCTCGCCGTGTCAGGATTCACCCACCGTCGTACGGGCGGCTTGACTGATCGCCAGGAGATTCGCCCCCGGAACCTGCACCGTGTGCACCGGAGCAAGCCCCGGTCTGCTCCGCCGATCTCGCAGGACCTTCGCGGGCCGGCCGTCATGCAATGGCCAGGGGATGCATCGCGGCGGTCTCGTGGTGCGAATGGTTGCGTCTGGCGTAGGCCAGCAGGCGATCGCCCGCCTCAATGGCGGCTTCCTCGTGATCGATGGAGATGAATTCGACCGCGCCATCCGGCTTGATAATCAGCAAGCGTATCGCATCCGACCGCAAAGCCGATTGTGCAGGAACGACTTCGAACTGCCAGCCGGCATCATGGTATCCCGCGAGAGTGTCGAAGTCGGTCTTGCCTTCACCTAGTACCTTCCCGCGGGCGTCCCGGCTCACGCCCGTGTCCTCGTGCAGGAGATGGTCGGCCGAGGGAGCGAGTTGGTACACACGCTCGCGGCCGATCTCGGGAGCCAGCTTGGTACAAACAAGGGCGTTGTAGAGTTCGTCGCGGGTCGCGGCGAGCAGATGGTCCGGCGGATGGTCGGCGAGGCCCTCCTCGGCATGGCGGGACAGGAGTTCGGCCTGCAGCGTCGGGACACCGGCCTCCTGCGCCGCGTGCAAGGCGCCGGGATAGGTGTCGATGAGAATGACCGGCACGCCTGCACGGTGGAGTGCGACGACCATGGCGGTCGCCCACGGGCAGGCGCCCACGACGGCGAGCCGCTGGCTCTCGGCCGCAGCGGAAAGACCCAAGCGGCGAGAGAGCGGCCCCAGGGAAAAACCGTGCAGGATCACCGTCGCGACGATGACCGCAAACACGGTCGGCTGGATGAGATCGCCGCCGGGGTATCCCGCCTCGTTGAGGCGAGGGCCGGCCACACCCGCCACGGCTGCCGCGACAATGCCGCGGGGCCCGATCCAGCCGACGAAGACGCGCTCCCGCCGCGATAGGTCGCTATTCAGCGTCGCCATCCAGGTGGCGACTGGCCGGACGAGGAACACGATGGCGGCGGTCAGGCCGAGGATGGGCAGGGACAACTTGCCGAGGACCCCGAGGTCGAGGTCGGCCGTCAGCACCACGAAGAGGGAGGACACGAGCAGGACGACCAGGGCCTCCTTGAACCGACGCAACTCCGCGATGCCCGGCAGATGCCGGTTGGCGAGGGCGATGCCGAAGATCGTCGCGCCGATCAGTCCCGCCTCGTGCATGAACAGGTTCGGGACAACGTAGGCGATGAGCGCAAGCGCGAGAAGCACCGGAGTCTTCAGGGTCTCGGACACGAGGTCGCGCCGGAACGCAAAGGCCACGAGGAAGGCCGAGCCCACGCCGAGGGCGACGGCCACCATCACGCCCTCGGCGAGATGGAGCGTGAGCGCGACGACAGGGTTCTCCCCGGCCTGGTGAGGCACGCCGACCAGGATCTCGATCACGACCGCGGTGAGGATCGCTCCGACCGGGTCGTTGATGATGGCCTCCCACTTGAGGAAGGCAGCCGAGCGCCGCTCCAGGCGCGCGTGACGTAGCAGCGGCAGGATCACCGTGGGACCCGTCACGACGAGGATCGCACCGAACACTGCCGCAGGGCCCCACATCATCCTGCCAACCAGGTGGGCCGCGAAGGTGCCGAGGAAGAAGTTCACAGGCAGGGCGAAGGCGGTAAGCCGTAACACGCCCTCGCCGGATGCCCGGAGTTCGCGGAAGTCGAGGGCGAGGCCGCCCTCGAACACCACGATGGCCACCGCGAGCCCGATCAGCGGCCGGAGGTTTTCCCCGAAGTCCCGGGTCGGGTGCAGCAGGCCGAGCATGGGTCCGACCAAGAACCCGAAACCGAGGAGAAGCACGATGGCGGGGATGCGCAGACGCGCCGCGAGAACCTGGGCGGCGATTCCGCCGCCCACGATGCACAGCACAGCCGTCGTCACTCCGTGTTCCATGCGCAAGGCTCCGGTCTTGTCCGAAGATGCCCACGGGCGTCCGAACCGGGTTTCAGGTGCGAGGGACGTCGCAGGCCACGCCGCTCTCCCGGACAGGCTGAGGCTTGGCCGTGCGATAGCGACAATTTCGGTGCTGGATCCCGGTTCCCCTCGGCGTCCCCGCCACGCCGAGCCGTCTCGTACCTCCGATTGGCCGGGCCTTACCCCGCAGGGAGACGCGTCGGCTCTTCGATCGTCACGGCGTTGTTCTCGGCACGGTAAGCACGGGCGGCGGCGTAGGCGGGGCGACGCGACGGCATGATCGAGCCGAGCGGCCGATGCGCGGCCAAGCCCGTCCAGGGGTTGAATGCCAGACGGTCCTCCACCTGCTGCCGTAGAGCATCGGACCGTGTCTCCTGGGGGAGCGCGGTGATGTGCGCGACCGGGCGAAAGGGGCTCTCGTCCTCCGGCCACATCGCGGCGGCGTCCTCGATCGGCATGGAGTCCAGGCTCGTCGCCAGCTGTACGCGGAACTCCCAGACGGCCGGGTGAACCCTGAAATGGGCCGCGACGCACTCGCGGATGCCGTCGGGTCGGCCGGCGAGGTCGATGGCCTGCTCCGATAGGGCAACGAGTTCGGGCGAGACGGGCGAGATCGCCAGCTTGGCGAAATACTCGCCGTGGAGAAGCGCGGCCTGCGAGTAGAAACTGTCGCCGAGCAGATGCGTCTCGGCTTGCCCCGCGAGCGTCGTCAGCGTCGCCGACTTCAGTCCGACCTTCTCCAGCGCCGCCTCGGCCGCGCGTGACACGGCCGATAGTCCGATCTTGACGGGCTCGGCGCGGCCCGTGGTGGCGGCCAGGGGCCGCAACTGACGCAGGAACCCCCGGGCGTCGCCGATCTGAAACGAGGGGGAGTTGCCGAACACATAGTTCTGCGTGGTCTCGTCCTCGCTTCCGGGCAACCGAGCGCCGGGTACATTCAGCACTTTGAGGGCGACCCCACGCGGGGTGGACACCTTGTCGTCCAGGATGTCGCCCGGTGTCGTACTGAAGCGGAGGATCGCATCGTAGCCGGCCGGCGTCGCGAACAGCCCCTGCGCGAGCTGCGGCGAGAGTCCCGGCAGGACCTAGAAGCGCGCCCGCAGGTAGCCATGCGCCTTGGTATGGACGGAGCGATAGGCGTGGCCGGTATCGGCATGGGTTTTTCGCTGGATCGCCAGCATCGTCTCGGTGAGGCCGCGCTGCGTGTCCGCCTCGTCCTCGGCGATGGTCTCGTAGGCGGGGTCGAAACGAAGCGGGGCGAGCGTCTGGGCCATGGGGCATAGACCTCTAGCTGAGGGAGCGGGCTGTTCGCGGTCGCAAGGCGGTCGTGCGTGTCAAAGACAACGGGACGGTCGTCACCGCAGCTTCGCTGTCGGGCTCGATGGACGAGGCCACTTCAGCCGTCGCCGAAAGGGTAACTGTATGGGCGGGGCCTTCGGATCCGGGTGCGGCGCCATGGTCTGCCAGACGGCCCCAGGGTATGAATCAAGGCGACCAGCTTGCGATGACTGCCTGCCGCCTTGCCACCCCTCGGCCCTGTCCGACAAATCGTCCGGCCTTCGAACCGTTCGGAAGCGGGGCGGCGCCCGGCATCGAGTTCCGCCCTCGAATTAGGTCGCTAAGTTTCGCACCTCGAACTCCCAGCGGGGGAAAGTGCCGATGACTCGCGTCGCCGGGCGCCCATCACCGCAGCTTGCAGAGGCAGCAATGTCGAATCTCTCCGCCGAGCACATCCGCGTCGCCGATGTGATGGCACGCGACGTCGAGTTCATCGAGCCGCAATCGAGCACGCAGGCCGCGGCCATCCTGATGGGCGAGATCGAGGTCGGGGCGCTCCCGGTCGGCTCGGCGGATCACCTCGTCGGCATCGTCACGGACCGGGATCTGCTGTACCGGGTCGTAGCCCGCGGGCGCGATCCCACCGCCGTTACTGTGCAGGAGGTCGCCTCGCGTCCCGTCCTCTCCTGCGATCCCGGCGACTCACTTCGAATGGCACTGGATATCATGGGCACGAACTACGTTCGGCGCCTGCCGGTCATCGACGGGAGCCGCAAGGTCGTAGGCTGGCTGACCCTCGCCGATATCTCGCGCCACCTCCTCGTGAATGACGACGCGATGCAGGTCTCCCTGCAGGCGCTCACAGAAGGGGCGACGGACGCCTGATCAGACCCGATACCGACGCTCCGCGGCGCGCACGGCTGTCGTGGGCAGGCCACGATGCAAGGCGACGTAATCCGCGAAGGCCCACCCAGTCGGCCCCGCTGCCCGGGCAGCGATCAGGCAGAGGATGAAGGCGATCAGGCTGGTTTCAGCTCCCGTCAAGCCGGCCAACGCCCTATCGAGCGGCGGTGGCGACGTCAGGGCATCATCGAACGTCGCGAGAACCTCCTGGTCGGCCCCCGAGGCTGCCAGCCAAGCCCGGATCGGATCGAGCACCATCATTGGACCGCTCGACCGGGCGACCACCGCCGCGAAGCGAGCCAGCGCCCCGCGTTCGGCGCCGGAAAGGCGTGCCAGATTGACGCTCAGGGGCATTACGGTCTGGTGGCGGTTCTGCAAGAAGCCATGAAGGACTTTCTGCCCGACAACCTCCAGGATCTGTCGTTGACCAGGGGGGATGTTGCGGTGACGGCGATCGACCGCTTCAGGTTCACCTCTCCTCACCCGGTGATCCTGTCGTTCCCCCGCTCGCTCCAACGCCTAACCCTCTCAGCCTGCGCCACTGTGGCGACGTCCCGAACAGGTGTTTCCGAATGACCGTCGATCAAGTGCTCGCCTTCAGCCTGATCGGCGTGACGGTGGCAGCCTTCGTGTGGGATCGCCTCCCTTATGATCTCGTGGCCCTCACCGCCCTCGCCGTCGGCATCGCGGCGGGGCTGGTGCCTGCCGACAAGGCCTTTTCGGGCTTCTCGGACGATATCGTCATCATCGTTGGGTCGGCCCTCGTGCTTTCGGTGGCCATCGCTCGCTCCGGCGCGGTCGAGACCCTGATGCGTCCGCTCATGCCGTACATGACTAGTCCGGTGCGCCAGGCGCCGATCCTCGTGGCCGGGGTCCTGCTCCTATCCATGGTCACGAAGAACGTCGGTGCGCTCGCCATCTTCATGCCGATCGCGCTGCAGGTCGCTCGCCGCAGCGGGACATCCCCGTCGGCGCTGCTCATGCCGATGGCTTCGGCTTCGCTCATCGGCGGCATCGTCACCCTGGTCGGCACCTCGCCGAACGTGATCGTCTCGAAAGTCCGCGCCGACCTGACCGGCAAGCCCTTCGGCATGTTCGATTACGCCCCCGTGGGTCTCTGCGTGGCGGCGGCTGGCTTCGCCTTCCTGTGTCTGGGCTGGCGCCTGTTGCCCCGGCGCGACGGGGGCACGCGCTCAATGGAAGCGGCGTTCACGCTGGAGCGTTACACAACGGAGGCTCGCCTTCCGCCAGAGCATCCCGTAGTCGACCGTACGGTCGCCTTCCTGGAGGCCCAGGGCGACGGCGATGTCAGCGTTGCGACCATCCTGCGCGAGCGCTTTCGGCGCTACCCGGCCAGTCCGGACTTCCGGCTGAGGACCGATGACGTGCTTCTGCTCAACGGCGAGCCGGACGCCCTGGAGCGCTTCGTGGCACGCACCGGGCTCGCCCTGGCCGGTGCCGCGCCCGGGGTGGAGGCCGTGGTGATGGAGGGCGTGGTGACGGCGGAGTCCGAGCTCGTGGGGCGTACCGCCGCACAGCTCGATTTGGAACACAGTTCAGGCCTGAGCATCCTTGCGGTCAGCCGGCGCGGCCGGCGCATTGAGCAGAGGCTCTCCTCCGTCCGGTTCCGAGCGGGGGACGTCGTGGTGGTCCGCGGGCACACTGCGGCGCTGGCATCGGCGCTCGGCACCTTCAAGGTGCTCCCTCTCGCCTCCCGTGAGATCGCGCTGGGCCGGAACGACCGGAGTTGGCTGCCATCCGCGATCCTGTTCGCGGCGATGGGTCTCGTCGCCCTCCACGTCGTGCCCGTCGCTGTCGCCTTTTTCGGTGCGGTCGTCGCCGTGCTGCTTCTAAGAAGCTTGACGCCGCACGAGGCTTACCAAGCTGTCGAGTGGCCGGTGCTCGTCCTCCTGGGCGCCTTGATCCCGATCTCCGAGACAGTCAGCACCACGGGCGGCGCCGATCTCATCGCCGGCCACCTCACGACGCTGGTCCAGGGTCTCTCGCCGATTATGGCCTTGGGCGCCGTCCTGATCCTCGCGATGGCCGTCACGCCATTTCTGAACAACGCGGCCACAGTCCTCGTAATGGGCCCGATCGCCGCAAAACTGGCGACTGGGCTCGGACTCAGCCTGGATCCGTTCCTGATGGCGGTCGCCCTCGGTGCCGCATGCGATTTCCTCACGCCGATCGGCCACCAGTGCAATACCCTCGTGATGGGCCCAGGCGGCTACCGCTTCGGTGATTACACGCGACTTGGGTTGCCCCTGTCAGTCATCGTGATCGCGATCGGCCTTCCTGCCATCGCGTTTGTCTGGCCTCTTCATCCGGTGTGATCTGTGCCCGGTCGGTGCTCGTCCACTTTTCCGTGGCCCCTCTTGCAAGCAGACGGGCGGCATTCGGCCAGAACCTGCTGAGGCCGACAGGCTACCCGGCATCTCGATTCGATCAGAAAAGGACGATCGCTAGAGGTTGATTATTACGCCCAAGCGATCGTGCCTTTCATCTGTTTTAGGCTAGCGTGCGGACGTTCGGTTCGCGGTCCCAATAGCGCTTCTTTGCCGCCTCGACGAAGCCGCCGAGGTCGGTCACGCCCTCGTCGGCCTCGACACCTGCCTTATCAAGCAAGGGCTTAGCAGCGGCGTTGGCGCCGATCGCCTTCAAGTGGCCGAAGGCATCCATCACCCACTGCACCGCGGCACCCTCTTTCACGAGCTTCCCCGCAGCCTTCTCAGACAGGATCACCGCGCAGGCATCGACCGTCACCGAGGGCTGGCCGAACAGTTGCGCATCGGCGGCTATGGCCGAACCGTCCGAGAGCGGCACCTTGCCGACCTTCGGGGCAATCGTCATCGCATGGCCACCCGCCGCCTTGATCGCCTTCTTCAGGGCGTTCAGCTCGTCCGCATCTGTTCCGTCCGCGATCAGGATGCCGACGTTGCGGCCTTCCAGCGTGTGCCGCTCCAGTGGGCCACGGATGATGCGCAGAGCAGGCGACGGCGCCATGTCTAGGACCGGGACCGCGGTCGGCGAAGCAGGCGGCAGGTCCATCGCCAACCCGTCGGCAACACGCGTAGCTAGACTCTCGTCGACATTGCGCAGGTTGGCGAGCATCTGCAGGCGGATGTGCTCCAGGCTGACCTTGGACAGCTCGAACACGAGTGCGGACGCGATATGTGCCTGCTCGGCCGGGTCCATCGAACGGAAAAACAACCGCGCCTGGCTGTAGTGGTCGGCGAAGCTCTCCGGCCGGACCCGGAGCTTTGGCCCCTCCTCGTCCGAGGGGAAGGTCTTGTAGCCACCCTTGGCGTCTTCTCGCGCACCGCCCGGCTCGCCCGCTTTGGCAAGGCTGTTCGGCTCGTAGTTGGCGCGGCCCTTCGGCACCGCCATCTGCATGTGGCCGTCCCGCTGCTGGTTCATGAACGGGCAGCCGGCCGCCTCAGCGCGACCCTTGGCGGAGTTGATGGGCAGCTGGTGGAAGTTGACCGAGCCCAGCCGCGAGAGCTGCGTGTCGGTGTAGCTGAACAGCCGGCCCTGGAGCAGCGGATCGTTCGAGAAGCCGATGCCCGGCACGACGTGGCTCGGCACGAAGGCCGCCTGCTCGGTCTCCGCGAAGTAGTTGTCCGGGTAGCGGTTGAGGACCATCTTGCCGACGATCCGGACGGGCAGCGCCTCCTCGGGGATGATCTTGGTCGCGTCCAGCACGTCATAGGGCTGGCTGTTGGCGAACTCCTCGTCGAACAGCTGCAAGCCGAGCTCCCACTCGGGGTAATCGCCACGCTCGATCCGCTCGAACAGGTCGCGACGCTGGAAGTCCGGGTCGGCGCCGGCGACCTTGACCGTCTCGTCCCAGATCGTCGAGGCGAGGCCGGCCTTCGGCTTCCAGTGGAACTTAACGAATGTGCTCTTGCCCGCCTTGTTGATGAACCGGAAGGTGTGGACGCCGAAGCCCTCCATGTTTGCGAAGGTGCGCGGCAGTGTCCGGTCTGACATCGCCCACATGATCATGTGAGTCGACTCCGGCATCAGGCTGATGAAGTCCCAGAAGGTGTCGTGGGCGGTCGCCGCTTGCGGATAGCCGCGGTCGGCCTCCATCTTGGCAGCGTGGATCAGGTCTGGGAACTTGATCGCGTCCTGGATGAAGAACACCGGGATGTTGTTGCCGACGAGGTCCCAGTTGCCCTCGCGGGTGTAGAACTTGACGGCGAAGCCGCGCACGTCACGGGGCGTGTCGATCGATCCCGCTCCGCCCGCCACGGTCGAGAAGCGGGTGAACACATCGGTGCGCTGGCCCTTTTTCTGAAACAGGTCGGCGACGGTGATGTCTGCGAGGCTTTCAGTGCACTCGAAGTAGCCGTGCGCGGCGGACCCGCGGGCGTGGACGATCCGCTCCGGGATGCGCTCGTGGTCGAAGTGGTTGATCTTTTCGCGGTAGACCTCGTCCTCGAGCAAGACAGGGCCCCGGGGACCGGCCTTGAGCTGGTTCTGGTTGTCGGAGACCGGCGTGCCGTGATTGGTGGTCAGCACGGGGTGGTCCGCGTCGGCGGTTTGATGTGTCTCACCACCGTGGCCGGCATCGAGTGAGGTCAGTTCGGTCATGGCTTCTCTCCTTGGCTGAGGGCCAACCGAAAGCGCGGCCGTAAGTTTCCCCCGTCGTGCGATAGCGGTGAAAGAGTGATCTCGGTCGGCTCGCAGCCCGCCCAACAAGTCGGTTGAGATGGCTGAGGCATGTCCGCTTCACCGCGATTGCGGTTTGGAAGCAGACCGTCAGCTTTCGGCCAGACCACGTCGCGCTAGGTTGCCTAAACTTACGGGACCGGACATTCGGCTTCGCGCCCGTTGCAGCCATTGGCCGGACGAGGCGGGCCGCTCGAAAGCGGACATCGGTGTAATGCCGAACAGGACAGTGGGCTTCGATCGACGGCCGCCCGTCCCAGTTAGGTCATCCCAGTCAGCCGGGTGTGCCGAGCCGTTGCATCAGCGCCAACATCGTCGTCGCATCCGGCATCGGCGCGAGGCTCGTGATGGTCTGAGCCAAACCTTCGACCTGCGGACCGCCGCGACCGATGCCGCCGAGCTTGCCCCTGAAGCCGTGCTCGCTCCAGGCGAGTTCCTGGAGATCTGGATCGGTTAGCGCGGAGACAAGCGGGTCGGCGGCGGCGGTGAGGCTGATGATCGGGTGGGCGGAGGTGACGGTCGGCGTCGGATAGAGCATGACCGGTCGGATCCGGGCGCTCTTCAGGGCGGCCCAGCGCTCCGGGTTCGAGAGGATGAACTCGACGAGCTGGCTCTCGTAAGCCGCGACCAGGGGTTTGCCGCCCATCCCCTCGGTCAGGTAGCTGTTCCAGTGAGTGCCGCTCGACGCCTCCTTGTAGCCCATGCGCTCGAAGATGCCGGCGATCCTGTCGCCGTCGCGGGCCACGGTGTCGACAGTCGCGATATCGCCCGCAAACAGGTTGGCGAGGAGCGCTGCGAAGCTGAAGCCCGAATTCGATTTGACCGGGTCGGTCGTCGTGATGATGACCCGCCCATAGAGATCCGGAACACCGAGATCCTTCCAGGTGAGCCGCCGAACGACGGCCTCCATCAGCTCGGCCATCCGGACGACGTAGAAGGCGTTGTCGCGCCGCGCGACATAGCCGGCCTTCTCGAGCGCCTCGGCCACCGGCGACCAGCTGTAGAGCACGAGAGGCGAGTTGAAGACGATGTCGTCGCGCCGCACCGGCAGGCCGTTGCGCCGGGCGAGCTGAGCCAGGACCGAACTCGCCGGCCAGAGCCATTGCGGCTGCTGCCGCGTCAGGGCGGCTTCGCTGACCATCTCGACCGAACCGGCTCGGCGCGCGTCGAGCGTGAGGCCGTAGCGGCCGGCGAGGAGGTCGCGGACCTTCGGATTGCGAACGAAGTCGAGCTTCTCGCCGCCGATGAAGCCCCAGACGGAGACTTGGTCCGGATGCGTGCCGGTGACGAGGCGCTCGATGGTCCGAGGCCCGACCAGGGCGACGCCCGACGTGCCAACGACACCCGTGGCCAGGAGCCCGAGCCCGAGATGGCGGCGGCTCAGCGCCATGGCGCGGGCTCCGAGGCGGGTCGCGTCGCGGTGGGCGCGGGCGCGGATCCAGGCCCCTCCGCGCGGATCGCGTCGGCGAGGAGCTTGAGCTCGACGTCGAGCCCTTCGATCTCTGGAGCGCTCAGGCGGTCGGCGTGGCGCGCGAAGACGGTGTCGAGCTGCCCGATCATCCTGGCCGTGGCCTGGAGCCGGGCCGCGTCGGGGCGGCTCGCGCCTTCGAGGATCCGGAAGCCCTCGCCGAGCCGCACGGAGGCCGGGAGGTAGTAGGTCAGGAGTCGCTGCACCCGCGACAGTCGCGCCGGCCTCCGCGACACGGCGGCGGCGACCCGTTCCGCGACGCCGTGCAGGTGATCGAGATGTTGCCGAACCGCGGGATCGCGCACGCCGCGCGCCGCGTCCCGCAGCCGGGCGAGGTCGCTCTGCGCCGCGGCGATCACGTCCCGGGCCAGGTCGAGGGCGGCGCCTTCGAGGGCTGCAGCGTCGAGCCCCTCGAACACGTCGCGCGGCGCGAGGGCGAGGCGTCCGCCGATGAAGATCAGGATCGCGCCCGGCAGGGAGGCCCAGAGCGGCAGACCGAGGCCGAAGGTCGCCACCGGCGCGAACAGGCCGCCCGCGAGACCGGCCCAGAGATCCGCCCGGGAGCTGGTGTCCGAGAGGGAAGGCAGCCTCAATTGTACCCCCGTACCGCCCGGAACGCCTCGCGCAGCGAGGTGCGCCCGTCGAACACCCGCGCGCGGGTGGCATCGGCGAGGGCGTCGAGCTGCCGCCGGTCGGCATCGCCGAACGTGATGCCGAAGATCGGGATATCGGCTCCGGTCCGGCGCCACGCGTCCAGGAAATCCTGCTGGTGATCCTCGCTGCGCCCGTCGGTCATCAGCACGATGGCCGGCAGGTAGCGGCCGAGGTCGGGCGTGCCGCGGATCTCTTGGAGCCCGGCCCGGGCACAGGCGTAGATATCGGTCCCTCCGGCGGCGGTGTTGCCGTCCACGGCCTCGATCAGCGACGCGGAATCGGCCGTCGACCCGCTGCCCCGGGTCACATGCCGGACCCGGCTGTCGAAGGGGATCACCGCGATGCGGTCGGCCGCGCCGTTCTGGACGAGGACGCGGGCGGCCTCGTCATGCGAGAGCACGAAGCGCATGGCCTTCTTCAGCGCGTCCTCCCCGGCACCCCCCATGCTGCCCGAGAAATCGAGGCAGTAGACCGTGAGGGAGGGGCGCCGCAACGCCTCCTGGTAGAGGTCCAGGGCCGCCCTGACGACGGCGGGCTCCGGCATCCGGATCAGCGGCGCCAGCCGGCCCGGATCGAAGTTCCAGGCGGGGTCGGGCTCGGGGCCGGTCGCCTCGCCGACGGCGGGGCGCCGGCCGAGGGCGACGAGCCTGAGCTGCGTGTCGGGGGCGAGCAGGTGCTTCCGGAGGGCGTCGAAGAAGTCGCGTGCCGCGGCGCCCTTGCCCCGGTCGACGAATCCGATCGGGGAATTCGCCGCCGCGACGCCGTCCGTCGGATAGATCGCGTAGAGCAGCTCCGCGCCCCGGCGCTTCAGTTCGGCATTGGTCTCGGCGAGCACGGCCTCGTAGTTCCACATGCCGTCGTAGGCGACGCCGCGTTCCTGGCTCTTCAGGTAGAGATCGGAGAGCCACGCGCTCGATCCGGCCGTGCGGGCGGTCCCGGCGAGCAGGGTCTTCACGGTGTCCTGGACGCCCGGCTTCTTGAGGTCAGCGAGCGTGATCGCGTCTGGCGAGCCGAGCGCCGCCGAGAGCATCGCCAGGTAGGCGCCCGCCCCCGAATTCGATTGGGTCGCCGAACTGGCGAGGTAGGTCAGCGAGCCAGCCTTCACCGCCGCGACGATGTCGCCGGTCGAGACCGGCCGCCCGACCCAGCCGAGGGCTTCGGCCTTGCTCCGGCGCAGGCCCAGGATCACCGGGGAACGGGCGACCGGCGTCAGGTCGCGCACCCGCTTGTCGCGGTCGAACATCTCGATCCAGATGGCGTTGGCCGGCCAGACCGCGTCGAAGGCCGGCGCCGCATCGGCCAGCGCGAGGCCGATATCGAGGGAGCCCTGATAGTCGAAGCGGCAGGCTGCGCCCCTCGCGCGACAGAAGTCCTGGACGATGGGTTCCAGCGTGCGGTTCTCGGAGCCGGAGGCGATCACGAAGTCCAGGGGCGGGCTGCCGCTGCAGGCTCCGAGGACGGCCAGGAGGATCGCGGCCGAAACGCAGCGGAGGCGGCCTCTCACGCGGACTGCCCCAGCAGTGTGCGCTTCAGCTCGTCCTCGATGCGGGTCAGCTCCGCCTCGGCGGCGCGCCGCTTGGCTTGTCCATCGCGCTGGATCGCCAGAACCTCGTTGACGGTCTCGACGAATTGCCGGTTGACGTGGCTCAGGGTCTCGATGTCGACGATGCCGCGCTGAACCTCCCGCTTGATCCCGGCGGTGCCCTGCCGCAGCCGCTCGGCATTGGCCTTCAGGAGCGCGTTCGTCGTGTCGGAGACCTCCCGCTGGAGCTTCAGCGCTGCGTCCTGCCGGTGCAGGGCCAGCGCGATCGTCATGCCGTTCTTCCAGGTCGGGATCGTGGTCGCGATGGAGGATTGCAGTTTCTCCACCAGGGCAGCGTCGCCGTTCTGGACCAGCCGGATCTGCGGCATGGTCTGCAGGGCGATCATACGGCTGAGCTTGAGATCGTGGACCTTCCGTTCCAGGCGCTCGACGCTCTGCGCGAGGTCGGAGGCCTTCTGCGCGGCGAGTTGACCTTCGACGCCGTCCCCGGCCGCGCGTGCCTGCGCCTCCAGGGCGGGTAGCCGCTCCCGGCGGACCTCCTCGATGATCTGGGTGCCGGCGACGATATAGGCTTCGAGCTCGCGCATCTGCGCGAGATTCCGCTCGAACAGGCCGTCGAGCATCGCGATGTCGCGACGGAGGGCGTCGCTGCGGCGTTCGAGGTCCAGGGCGATGCGATCGACCTGCGCGGCGAGGGAGGAGAACCTCTCCCGGAAGCGCAGCACCCGGACCTTCGCGCCGCCCCAAAGCCGCTCCAGCAAACCCGCCTTGCCGAGCGAGGCCGGATCGAGGCTGTTCACCTTCGCGATCAGATCGGAGAGCAACGCGCCGACCGGGCCTGAATCCTTGTTCAGGGTATCGCGCAGGATCGTGTCGGCGAAGGTGGCGACGCCGCGCTGGGCCTGATCGCCGTAAGTCGTCAGCGCCGAGCGATCGTCGAGCCGGATCTCCTGGCGGATGCGCTGGACGAGGTCGGGATCAGCGGCGTTCCCAAGTGCCGCAGCGGCGCTGGACGAGACGGCGCTGCCCGTGCCTTCCTCCGATTGACGCATCGGCCGGCCACCTTTTTTCAAACCCCGGGATCAGCAGCAAGGCCAGTTGCATCGGCCGCCCGCGCCTCGTGAGGGCATGTCCACGACGCCGGCGAACCGCCCGGGTCCTGGGCAGCTGGCGGCGTCGGCACGATGATGTGGCGATCGATGACGATTCGATGACAGTCTTCGGCCCCGGTCCCGGATCCCGGCGAACTCGTGCGATGCGTTTCGGCGGATTGCAGCCTTTTCGGCGCCATCCCAAGCTGGATCGGCCGGCCGCGGCAAGGTGTCGTCGAACGGTGATAAAGCTGTGCCGATGCTCGGTGCTTCACTGGTCTTGGAGGCCGAGGTGCGTTCCGCCTCCCGCACCATCCTCGGAACTCTGGCCGCGCTCGGCCTCTGGCTGCAGCCGAACCTCGCCGAAGCCCAGACCGAGCCGGCCGAGGTGCAGGCCACGGTCGACCGGGTCGCGGCCGAAGGGCTTGCCATCGGCTCGCCCACCGGTGCGGGCGGCGATCCGCAGACTTCGGTCGCGCAGCCGGTCTTCTCGGCAGGCCGGGCCGCGGAGGTGACGACCTCGTTCCAGCCCCTGCTGGGGGCTGCTGGTGATCCCGGCGGCTACCGCGCCTTCCTCGAGCGGCACGGGATCACCTTCGGCCTCATCACGGTGGCCGAGACCTACCGCAACCTGCGCGGCGGCCTGCGTCGGGGTTCCACGGGCCTGACGCTCCTCGATCTCGACGTCGACGTCGATCTCGACACCCTGGCCGGTTGGAAAGGGGCTGCGGCCCACGCCACGGTCTACCAGATCCAGGGGAGCGGGACCTCCCGTAGCCGGGTGGGCAACCTCATGACCATCAGCGAGATCGAGGCCCTGCCGGCCTCGCGTCTCTCGGAACTGTGGCTGGAGCAGAGCCTGTTCGACGACCGGCTGTTCCTCCGCGTCGGCCAGCTCTCGGCCGACACCGAGTACATGGTGAGCCAGACCAGCATCCTGTTCACCAACGGCACCTTCGGCTGGCCGGCGATCTTCGCCGCCAACATGACCGATGGCGGACCGGCCTATCCGCTCTCGGCACCGACCGTCCGGCTGAAATACGTGCCAACCCGCGAGTTCTCGTTCCAGGCCAGCCTGATCGACGGCACGCCCGGCGGCGGCAATCCGCGCTCGGGGATCGACCCACAGCGACGCAACCCGAACGGCACCCGCTTTCCCGTTTCCGACCCGCCGCTCGCCATCGCGGAGGTCTCGTACGCCTACAATGCCCGCCCCGGAGACGCAGGCCGACCAGGCACCGTGACGCTGGGAGGCTGGCACCGTTTCGGCCGAGTCGATGCGCTCACGCCCGACCCGTTGACCGGCCTCGGTCGACGGGTCAGCGGTGATTATGGCCTCTACGGCGTGATCGACCAGACGATCTATCAGGAGCCGGACGATCCCAACGATGGCGCCAGCGTGTTCCTGCGAGCCTCGGCGTCGCCCGGCGACCGCAACCTCGTGAACCTCTACCTCGATGCCGGCATCGCCTATCGGGGCCTGTTCCCCGGCCGCTCGGACGACACGCTCGGTTTCGGCGTCGGCATCACCCACATCTCTCCTGCGGCGCGGCGGCTCGATGCGATCGCCGCGCTTCAGAGCTCGTCACCATCGCCCCGCCGCAGTGCCGAGATCCTGCTGGAGGCGACCTACCAAGCCGTGCTCGCACCCGGCATCGCCCTACAGCCGACCGTGCAGTATGTCGCGCATCCGGGGGGCGGCATCACCAATCCCCGCGATCCCGACGGCCAACGTATTCGCAACGCCACGGTGTTCGGCTTGCGTGCCATCACGCGCTACTGAGCCGGGCGTGGCCTGCCGGCTCAATCCCGCGGCGGGCGAATGCCGAGGCCTCGGATCAGCACGAAGGCGACGAGCGCGGAGATGCATGCGATGGCCATGGCTACGTAGGAGCCGCCATCGTTCTCCGTGAGCGGCAGGCCCTTGGTGTTCATGCCGAACAACCCGGTCACGAGCGTCGGCGGCAGGAACAGCGCAGTCAGCACCGACAGCGTGTAGAGCTGGCGGTTGGACGCTTGCGCGAGGTAGGAGGCCAGTTCCTCCTGCATCAGTCGGCTGCGGTCGGCGAGCAGGATCATGTCCCGATCGAGCGCGTCGAGCCTCTGCGCGATCCGGGCGGCGGCGGTGATAGCTAAATCGGGGATCTGCTCGTCGGTCGCCGCCGTCTCAAGGCGACGGAAGACGGCGCGCAGGCCGAGGAGTTGACGGTGCAGGCGGACCGCGTCCCGGCGGATCGGCCCGAGGCGCCGCCTCTCGCCGCGTACGCGCTCGTCGAGGATGTGATCCTCGATCTCGTCAAGCTCATCGGCCAGGCGTGCGCCGGTCTCAGTCATAGAGGTCACGACCTGATCGACGATGACGTCGAGCAGCTGGATCGGGGCCAGGATACCGCGACCCTCCACCGCCGTGTCGCGAGCGCGGTCCGGTCCGAGGACGGGGTGGCGCCGGCCGCTGACGAGCAGGCGCGGACCCATGACGAAGTGCAGGCGTCCGCCCGCATCGACTTTGGGGCTCGCATCGGACTCACGGACGAGATCGGCCACGACGCCGCCGATATGACCCGCCTCGACGATCAGTCGCTGGTGAGGGTCGCTCGCAAAGGCCATCCCGGTCAGATGCGGCGGGCCGAGCCGCCCTTCAGAGACCAGAGCCGGAAGGCGCGCATCGTTCAGGTTGAAGTGAAGCCAAGTGAAGCCCTCGCCGAAGCTCCCCGGAGCAGGGAGAGGTTCACCGCGTTCGACGAGGTGACCGCGACCGCTCGCGTCGAAGCGCATGGCCCAGAGCAGACCAGGAAGCGCCGGCTCGTCACAGAGAAGACGAGCCGGCGCTGTGGAACTGGGCCGCATCCGGCTCAGAACACGTGGCGGAGGATGAAGAACAACGTGCCGGCGATCAGGATGGCGGCCGGCAGGGTGAGGATCCAGGCCAGCGCCATGTTGCGGACGGTGGCGAGTTGCAGGCCCGAGCCGTTGGCCGCCATCGTCCCGGCGACGCCCGACGACAGGATATGGGTGGTCGAGACCGGCAGGCCGTAGAGTTCGGCCAGCCCGATCGTGCCGGCGGCCACGATCTCGGCCGAGGCGCCCTGAGCGTAGGTGAGATGGGTCTTGCCGATCTTCTCGCCCACTGTCACGACGATGCGCTTCCACCCGACCATGGTGCCGAGCCCGAGCGCCAGCGCCACGCAGACCTTCACCCAGCCCGGGATGTAGCGGGTGCCGGCGTTCAAGAGGTCGGTGTACCCCTTGAGGGTCTTCGTCTCCGCCTCGGAGAAGGTCGCGCCGGATTTCGGCAGGAGCCGGATGGCGTCGGCGGCGAGGTACATGTCGTTGCGGACGTTCGAGGTCGCCCCGGCCGGGACCTGCTGGAGCGAGCCGTAGTTCTTCACCGACGTCGCGATGTCGGTCGAGAGCGCGGCTAGGGCGCCGTAGACGTCCGGCTTGTTGAGGTCCTTGGCCTTCAGCGCATCGCTCACCGTCTTGCGGGCCTGGGCCGCATCGGGTTGCGCCGCGCCGTTGGACCGGCCAGCGAACACGCCGCTCGCGGCTTGCGAGGTCTGCACGAAGGCGGGGGTGGCGTCGGCGTTCATGGTGCGGTTGAGCGCGTAGGCGGTGGGGGCGGCGCCGATCAGGATCAGCATGATCAGGCCCATGCCCTTCTGCCCGTCGTTGCCGCCGTGGAAGAACGAGACCAGCGTGCAGGTGAGAATCAGCAGGCCGCGGATCCAGAGCGGCGGGGGCGCATCACCCTTGGGCGCCTCGTAGAGATCCTTCCGGCGCACGGTGAACTTCAGGGCGAGCAGCAGCAGGGCCGCGAGCACGAAGCCGCAGATCGGGCTGAAGGCCAGCGCCTTGAACACGCCGAGAGCCTGGTTCCAGTCGACGCCCGAGGTACCGTCCTGACCGCCCATGAACTGATTGGCGAGGCCGACGCCGAGCACCGAGCCGATCAGCGCGTGGGACGAGGAGTTCGGTAGGCCGAGCGCCCAGGTTCCGAGGTTCCAGATGATGGCGGCCAGGAGAAGCGCGAAGATCATCGCGTAGCCGGCGCCCGAGCCGACCTGCAGGATCAGCTCCACCGGCAGCAGCGTCACGATGGCGTAGGCCACCGCGCCGGAGGACAGCATCACGCCGAGGAAGTTGAAGGCGCCCGACCACACCACCGCCACGAGCGGCGGCATCGAGTGCGTGTAGATCACCGTGGCGACCGCGTTGGCGGTGTCGTGGAAGCCGTTCACGAACTCGAAGGCCAGCGCGATCAGCAGGGCGAGCCCCAGGAGCACGAAGGCCCCGATCGCCAGCGGCTCCTGGTGCACGGCATTCATGTCGGCGATCAGGCTGACTACGGCGTAGCCGAGCCCCGCCACCAGCACGAGCAGGAAGGCGATGATGCCGCCGGGGTGCATCCCGCGGTCGAGCGCGGGCTTGCCACTTGGCGCGTGTCCGAGGGAACCCGAAGGAGCTACGATAGCATCGGACATGAGAGCCTCGGCGGACCTGTCGTTGGCCCCGGGCGTAGATCGGCTCCATGACGGATTGGTGACATTCGCTGCAGAAGCCGATCTGTTCAGATGTCATTGTCCTGAGATCGGGCACATCTCGAGGGAGGCACACGAGGGGAATACGCTATTCGCCGGCA
Organism: Methylobacterium sp. A49B; assembly: GCF_053346215.1. Taxonomy (NCBI): domain Bacteria; kingdom Pseudomonadati; phylum Pseudomonadota; class Alphaproteobacteria; order Hyphomicrobiales; family Methylobacteriaceae; genus Methylobacterium; species Methylobacterium sp. A49B. The sequence continues at coordinate 41,507 of NZ_JBKFBO010000118.1, read as the reverse complement.
AAGACAGGCGTTCGATAGCCGCTCCATCGTGGAAAATCTCAAGCCGGCTTCTCAGACTCGTCATGGAAGCCTGCGCATATGCCAGCGGCTCAGGACATGATTGAGGTTCGGAGATGATGCACGATAAGAACTCGGCGCAGAACCGCGCCCTCGAGGCGTTTCGGCAGGAACTCGTCGACAGCTACGAAGAAGAACTCGAGCTAGGCCTCGAAGACGATCGGCTGGAGCATATCGCGGGACAATCTGGTCACGCTCACCTGGATCGCAAGATCTACTTCCGTGAGCTGCTGCGGCTCCAGCACGAGCTGGTGCGCCTGCAGGACTGGGTGCAGAACCGAAAGCTGCGCGTCGTCGTCCTGTTCGAGGGGCGCGACTCGGCCGGAAAGGGCGGCGTGATCAAGCGCATCACGCAGCGCCTCAACCCCCGTATCTGCCGCGTCGCCGCGCTGCCTGCCCCGAGCGAGCGTGAGCGCACGCAGTGGTACTTCCAGCGCTATGTCGCTCACTTGCCGGCCGCCGGTGAGATCGTGCTGTTCGACCGCTCTTGGTACAACCGTGCCGGTGTCGAGCGGGTAATGGGCTTCTGTACGGAACCGGATGTCGAGGAGTTCTTCTGATCGGTCCCTGAGTTCGAGCGCATGCTGGTGCGGTCCGGCATCGTGCTCGTGAAGTACTGGTTCTCGATCACCGACGAGGAGCAGGAGTTCCGCTTCCAGATGCGCATCCAGGATCCGCTGAAGCAGTGGAAGCTCTCGCCAATGGACGTCGAGTCGCGCCGGCGCTGGGAGGACTACACCAAGGCCAAGGAAGACATGCTGGCGCGCACGCACATCCCGGAGGCACGCTGGTGGGTGGTCGAGGCGGTGGACAAGAGGCGGGCGCGCCTGAACTGCATCAGCCACTTGCTGGCCCAGATCCCGTACGACACGGTTGAACACCCGCCCGTCCAGCTACCGAATCGGGTGCGCCACGCCGATTACGTCCGGGGTCCTGTTCCATCCGAGATGTACGTCCCGGCAGCATACTGACGTCGGATCGGGACGGCGCGAAGCCGCGTCCGCGCGCCGCAGGGTGCCGGGATCGAGCCTCTACGATGATCGTCGAGGGGCGCGGTCCGGACTGGATGCGCGGCGCGGCGATCGCACGCGTCGCGACTGCACCCGGTCAACGTGCCGTCAGGCCGAGTTCGGCCCCGCATGGGGACCCATGCGGCGGCGATCGTGCTCGATCGCGAAGACATGCGCGTAGAGGTTGGCGACCCAGCCCCTTCCCTCGACCGTCAGGTCCAGGAAGCGCACGGCGTCACCGATCACCGGCTCGACTCGCGACCAGAAGAAGGTCGGGTAGCGCTCCGCGAGGTCGGCCGGGCTGTCGTATCCGAGTTGCGCGTTGAGGCCGACCTCGGCGAATTCTTGGAAGAGTGCGTTCAGCTTGCGCGGGTAGAGCGGATCGCCAAGCTGCCCGATCAGGTCGGCGGCCCGCGTCAGACCGGCCTCGGTGCCCGTCTCGCGATGTTCGTCATCCTCCGGCACCGGAAAGCGGGTCAGCTCGATTGCCCGCACGATACGATCCGCATCGACCAGGTCGTGCGTGCCGAAACGCTCCCGCACCGCCAGTTTCGAACGTTCGATGTGGTAGGGCGCCAGAGCCGCGTCTGAGGCGCCTCGTGGCAGACCGATGGTGGTGCCCTGCGCGTCGACAACGAAGGCGTTCGCCCGGTCGCCCGAGCAGACGCCGCGCACGTAACCGATGTCGTGGTAGAGGGCGGCCAGGATCATGTGCAGCCAGTCCTCCGGCGTGACGCCCTGCTGGAGGAAGCGGCCGCGTAGGATGTCCTGCGCGACGAGCGTGACGAGCGTGGTGTGGTCGCTGTCGTGGTACAGCGCGTCGCTGCCGACGATCCGCTCGATCGTCAGGCGCGCCGAGGCCTCGATCACCTCGGCGTAGCGCGGCTCCCGGCTGCCGAAGGTCCGCTGGTAGGTCAGCGCGAGATGCTCGCCCAGCGAATCGGCGAGCATCTTCGTCACGTCGAACATGTCTGGCCCTCGCGATCGGTGATGGCGAGCACCGTCAAGCCTCCGACCGGATCGATCATCACTCGGATCGCTCATCGCCATGCAGGAGGCGTTCTTCGAGGTAGGTCGCGGCGTCCGCATAAAGTTCGAATCGCCTCAGCAGCACCGCGCGCTTGTCGGCCTTCGTCACGCCGTCGAGCTTTCCCTTGGCCTTGTCGGCTCGATCCCGCATCTTCTTGGCCATCTTCTCGAAGGCCGCCTCAATCTTAGCATTGACCTTCTCGCCCTCATCTTTAGCAGCGTCAGTTTTGCCGCGCACGAGCTTGGGGAAGGCACTCTTCGCGTCTTTCGTCACGATAAACCTCCGTGTGAGCTGCTTCGCGCCGAAAAAATGCGTCGAAAAGTTGGCCTCTTCAATTGAACGGTCGCCGACAATGCCCGGAGCCGCAGCGACGTTCACGTCCGTTCTGGCTCGGCGAGCAGGATGGCGGCCCGCACAGCCGCACGTCGAAGCGCCTCGTCAGCCCAGGGTTGACCCATCATCGTGCGGGCGAATGGATGCGAGGCGACGGCGGCCGCGGGATTGATGCGGTAGCCCTCTCCGAACGTCACCGTTCTGAATGTGGGATCGGCCAGATAAGCGTCCACGACCGCCGAGACGTCATCGTCGATGATGTCGAGCGTGGCGAACAAGTCGAGGGTCATGGGCCGCCTTGTCATGGCGGCCATATAGGTGCGCCTCAACGACAAAGTGACGACCCACAATCTCCGATGCGTTGCATCTGCTGGACGTCTCAGCGGGTCGTTCCGCGGTGCCGATCCTCGATGGCCAATTGCGACTTCACTCACGCTGGGCGATTGGCGAGGCAAGAAAAAATGGGCGCCCCTCGCTGTGAGGTGCGCCCCGAGTACGTTCCGGTCTCGGGAAGGAACGCGAAGTTCGATATGACCTCACGCAGCCGTGAACAAGGTGGGTCCTGCCGACAAACCCGGCGTGTGGCCGTGTCATCGAGGCGTCACATGCGTTTGGACCGGCGGCTCAAACCTATGTGAGCCGAGGAGATGGCATGACCTCTACCGAGGAACTCGCGGCGACGCTGCGCACCATCGCGACGCCGGGCATGAAGCCGAAAGCGATCCGCGCCGCAATCCGGGAAAGACACCCGGACGCGAGCAAGAAGGAGATTGTCCGCGCCGCCTTCTTCGCCGTGGCGGAGTCGGCGGCGAGCCAGGAAGCGACATCCGAGTTGCATGACTTCGCTCTGGCTGAGCGCGTCGCCGAAGAGAACGCGGACGTGGTGCTGCGGGTTGGCAAGCGCAAAAAGAAGAAGCGCTCCTCCGCGGATGCCGGGTGATCGCCGGCGCGTTGAGACACACAGGCTCATCAGAAGGTCTGTCCGCCTTTGCGACCGACCTGCCCTCCCAAGCCGACCAGTGGCTTCTGGCCAGATCGAGGCTGGCCGCATTGCGCCCTGTCCGACAAGGGCTTGCATGCGCGAAGCGGCGACAACAGCACCCTGAGCCCTGAGCGAATTCGGCTGCTGCGATGGCGTTGCCCTGGTTCACTTGGGCGGCGGATCTCGGTCATCGTCCCGGCTGTCGATGGGCAGCAGGGCGGCCAGAAGCCGGCCGCCCGGCCGACCCTCCGCTCCGAACAGGCGTTCCTGCACGGCGATCGCGACCGGCATGGCCTGCTTGAGGGCCGCGACGCCTGCCGCCGTCACCTCGACCAGCCTGGCGCGCGTATCCTGAGGGCTGCGCGGTCGCGCCACGAGGTCCTTGGCCTGAAGCGTCTTCAGGACTTGCGAGACCTGCATCGGGTGGATGTCGCCGAACCGCGACAGCGCCACCTGGGTGACGGGCTCACCGTTGCGCCGCATCCAGGCAGCCATGGCCAGCACCGTGAACTGCAGGTGGGTCAGACCGGCCGGTTCGAGGGTACGGTCGATTTCGCGCACGTAGCGATGCACGACCCGCCACAGCACGAAGCCGACGGCATTCTCGGGCGCCCCGAGGGTCTCGTTCTCGAAGAGGTCGCGGAGGGTTCGAGCGTCGGCGAGCATGCCTGTTCCTGACGCATTCCCGGTGACCGGCAAAGCCCTTCGAAGGCCGCATCCTTCCCATTAGTAAACACATTTACTATGTTGGGTATGGCTATTGGAAAGGGGGCTCCCCATGAGCGACAGAACCCTCGACATCGCTTTCTGGAACTACGACCGCACCCGCGCCCTCGTCGACGGCCGGATCGCCATGGAAGGCGTGCGGCCGCGCTTCCATACGTCCCGGATCGTCACCGAGATCTTCAAAGACATGATCCGTCGGCGCGCCTACGACGTGTCCGAGCTCGGCCTGACCTACTTCCTCCGCACCTTCGCAGCCGGACCCTCGCCTTTCCTCGCGCTACCTGTCTTCCCAAACCGCTGCTTCCGCCACTCGGCCATCTACGTGAATGCGGCGAGCGGCGTCGAACGGCCGGAGGACCTCGTCGGTCGCACCATCGGGGAGCTTGCGCTCTACGGCCACGATGCGGGTGTGACGCCGAAGGGCATCCTCTCGGACGAGCACGGCTTCCGACCCGAGTGCAACCGCTGGATCGTGGGCGGCATCGACTTTCCGATGGATCCCATCGACTTCGTGCCATGGCCGCATCCGGCCGACGTCGAGGTGACGAGGGCGCCGAGGGGCACCGACCTTGGCGCCCTGCTGGAGCAGGGCGAGATCGACGTGTTGATCTCGGCCGACATCCCGAGTTGCATCCTCGAAGGCTCGCCGAAGGTCCGGCGCCTCTTTTCCGACCACGCGGTCGTCGAGCGCGACTATTACCGGCGCACCGGCATCTTCCCGATCATGCACGCCGTGGTCGTCACGCGCGAACTGGCCGAGCGGGAGCCGGAGTTGGTGAAGGCGGTCTACCACGGCTTCTGCGAGGCCAAGGCCGTCGCGGCCGAGGAACTGGCGCACGGCATGACCTTCAACAACATGGCCGTGATGGTGCCGTGGCTGACAGGGTTGCTCGCGCGCGACCGGGAACTCCTCGGCGGCGACTGGTGGCCCTACGGCATGGCCGCGAACCGGGCTGCCATTGATGCCGTGCTGCGCTACCACCATGAGCAGGGTCTCACCTATCACCATTTTACGGCGGACGAGATCTTCGTTCCCTACCTGCTCGACACGTGAATCTCAGTAGCCGCCGGTCGCACGTGACCTGAAAGCACCAGATAGCGGCTATCGAAACTCGCTATGCCTTCCGCTTCAGGGGGCCATATTCATTACTTGCCGCGAGGGCAAAGCGCGGATGGCGAGCCTTCTCAACCGGCACCACCGGGCGCCTTGGCCTGAGACAATTTACGGCGAAGCTCCTCGCGAGCTTCGTCGCTCTTGTCGAGGTAGAGTCCCATGCCGTGAAGGACCTCAGCCGTCTTGGAGAACTGGACGTCGGCGTAGGCGACGATCTCGATGTGATTGCCCCACGGGTCGGAGAAGTTGAAAGGCCGATCAAGGACCTTGGCTCCGGCCGCCTCGGCGAGGGCCATGACTTGGCTCCTATCGTCGACGACAAGCCCGAAATGCCTGTTTTTATCCGCCGACTGTTCTCTCCCGGTGATCAGGGCAATGAACTGGTCGCCCATGTCGAGGAAGGCCATGACCGTGCGGCCCGCATCGTCCTCGTGCGTGCCCCTTAGCGCGAACGAAAACACGGCGCCGTAGAAGCGCAAAGCCTCCTCGATGTCGCCGACTTCGAGCGCGATGTGGTTTAGGCCGACGAGGCGGGGCTTGGGCGTGGTCATCGTTTTCGGTCCGCGGCTGTCGTCCGGGACAACGCGAACGCGGGCTAATCGCCCACGGGGGCACCCAGAGAAACGTTCAGGGACTGGCATGAACCTATGACGCCCGGCGACGTACTCCGTGGGTGTCACGCGAGAGAGGATATGCCTTGGCCCGTCGCATCTTGATCACCGGCGCGAGCGTCGCCGGCAACGCCGTGGCCGGCCTGCTGGGCCGACAGGGGTTCGACGTCACCGTGGTCGAACGCGCGCCTGCCTTCCGCGACGGAGGCCAGAACGTCGACGTCCGGGGCGTCGGGCGCGAGGTTCTGCGCCGCATGGGCTTGGAGCGGGCCGCGCTGGAGCACGGCACCGGCGAGGAGGGCACCGCCTGGGTCGACCGGCACGGCCGCGTCGCCGCCAAGGCCGTCACCGCGGAACTCGGGGGCGACGGGCCGACCGCCGAGATGGAGATCCTGCGCGGCGACCTCGCCCGTCTCCTCTACGAACCCGCCCGCCAGCACGCCGATTTCCGCTTCGGCGACCACGTGGAGCGCGTCGAGCAGGATGAGAGGGCCGCGACCGTCCACTTCGCCTCTGGCCGCTCCGAGCGCTTCGATGCCGTAGTCGTGGCCGAAGGGGTGGGCGCGTCGACCCGCGATCTGGTCTTCCCGGGCGAGAACGCGCCGCGCTGGATGAATCTCGCCATCGCCTACTTCACCATCCCGCGCACGGCGACCGACGACCGGATGTGGCGCTGGTACAATGCGCCCGGCGGCCGCAGCGTCTCCCTGCGCCCCGACCGGCACGGCACGACGCGGGCGATGCTGATGCTCCACCAGCCGCCGGGCGGCGAGCAGACATGGGACGCCGCCCGGCAGAAGGCCTACCTGCGCGAGCGGTTCGCGGACGCGGGCTGGGAGACGCCTCGCATCCTCGCCGCGATGGCGGACACCGACGACTTCTACTTCGAGGTGCTCCGACAGGTGCGGATGCCCCGCCTGTCGCGGGGCCGCGTCGTCCTCACCGGCGATGCCGCATGGTGCGCGACGCCCATCGGTGGCATCGGCACGACGCTCGCCGTCACGGGCGCCTACGTCCTGGCCGGCGAGTTGGCGCATGCGGACGACGTGGCCGCGGCGTTCGCGGCCTACGAGCGAACGATGCGTCCGATGGCCGAACAGGTCCACCGCATCCCGAGGATCGTCCCGCGGCTGATGCATCCGCGCAGCCGCGCGGGCATCTGGCTCCTCCACCGGGTGCTGCGGGCGGCGAACACTCCTGTGGTTCAGAGGCTGTCGACCAAGCTGTTCGACCCGTCCCCCGTGCAACCTGACCTGTCGGGCTACGCGAGCGGGACCGCGCCTCGCCTCACGTGACAGGTTGAAGTTCGGCGCGAAGGACCTTGGCCGATGGGTGGCTGCGCCGTGCCGCCGACCGCCTTCAGGCTAACACCACTCACGCCGGGATGATTGCCATGGGTCGGTAGGGGTCGGTCCGCCTTTCTCACAAATCTTCTCCGAAACGGACCAGCCGCTTCCGGCCAGATCTGGTCATCCGTCGCGATCTTAAAAGCACTAAAGCGGCCATATGAACAGGCGCTCTGCAGGCTGTAGGCAGCGACGGCGCTGCAGTGAAAGGCGCCTATAGTGCGTTAGGCGAGCTGCAGCTCGCCAGTCGCGTATTAGCCCGTTTGTGCGCGGAACCGACGGGGCTATGGCTCTCAACTTTCAAACACTTGCTCGGGGTGCGAACTGGGCAGAACCGGGGGATTTGCGGATGTCGGTGGGTCGCTGCCGCGCGTGCTTCCAGTGTCGCGCGGATGTGGACCAGAAGCGCCCAGGCCGGCGGCATGGTGTTGCTGCCGGACTGGGCTGTCTCGTGTCAAACTCCACGGTGTGCGTCAGGCGGCCGTGCGTGTGCGAGTTGCGGATCTGGAGCGCTGCCGCCGTTTGCGGGTGGCAGGGTTGGCAACGAGGGGGGCGTCGGTTTGTGCGGGTGGCACCGTTGCGATGTTCGGCATCGGCGCGTCTGCCGAAGTGGCCGTCATCGCGAGCTCGAGCTCACCGTCGAGAAGCCACCAGTCGGTGTAGCGGGAGTGGAGGGCGCGGGCGTGGTCTGGGAGACCGGCGGCGGCCAGCGCAGTAAATGCGTGCTCAAGCTTTAGTGGGACGAACGGAATTGGGCCTGCGCCTGGGTTTGTGAGCTGGCGGTTGTAAGTCGCGGCCGATGCGTGTGCGAGGTGGTTGTGCGCCGGGGCGATGAAGGCCAGCGTGGCCGTGTCGGCGAGGCCGGCGGTGAGCATGGCGCTCGCGAGGCAGTGCTGGCGGTAGAGCTGCTGGCAGGTGGGGCCGGTCAGCGTCGGGTCGTCAGGGGCAGTGAAGAGGCCGGGCGTCGTCCGCGCAATCTCGGCGTGCCGCGGGTGGGGCGGGGGCGCCGCGTCGTGGCCAGCCTCGCTGTACTTTACCTCGACGCAGATCAGTGCCCGGGCACCGGTCGCAGTGGTGCCGCGAATGACGACGTCGAAGGCGGTGCGATCGGCGGTGAAGCGTGGGTCGCCGCGGCCGGGGCTGTGCTCGAACAGGATGTCGGTGACGGTGGCGAGCTGCGCGGTGGGTACGAGTTCGGCGATGAGCCGGGTGGCGAGCGCTGGGTCAGTGGCAAGGGGTGCGAACAGGTTGAATGCGAGCGGCTGCGAGGACAGTAGGTTCGTGCGCAGGCGGCTGATGTCGTAGGCGGCGCCCGGCTCGCGGTAGGCCAGCGCGCGGGCGGCGGTGGCGGCGATGTTGGGCGTCATGAAGTTACCGCCGGTACGTCCAGTGGCAAGGGAGATGCGCGAGCCGAGGCGGCGGACGCGGTGCGGGTTGGCGCGGTCGAGATGGGTGCCGATCGGCAGGCCGCGGTCCTCGCGCCAGAGGGCTTGGAGGAAGCGGGCAGCGGCCTTGAAGCGGTGATCGGCGGGAACGAACACGTGGTGACGGCGGCGTGTGGTCTCCGGGATGAGGGGCAGGTGGAGCGGGGGTGCGCCGAGGCCGGAGGGGTCGAGGACGGCGCGGGCGGTGTCGGCGAGGGCGGCGGGGATGCCGCGGGGGGCATGAAGGCCGCCGGTGGCGGGCGGCGGCAGGGGGATGGTGACGTCCATGGTCGGGGGCCTCGTAGCAGCCGCGGGGGTGCGGCCGAGACGGGGTTCCCGGGCGGGGCGGATGGATGAACGGTGGCTGGGTGAGAGCGGCGTTGGGCAGCGCCGGCTATCCGGACCGCGGTCGGCGGCCGGAAGGGGCCGGCGGTGGCCTACGGTCGGGAGGGTAGGCGGCGTGGGTGGCGGAGCGGTCGTTGTCTGCACCTGGGGCTAGGCACAGGTAGAAGGGGTTGTTCGGAATGTAGCCGGCCTGACAGTCCCTCGACACGCACGGCCGTGCGTCAAAGCGCCGTCCGGTTGCCCCGGTCCGGAACGCGCCATGAGCAGAAGTTGGCTGGACGCCCGGTAGCGGACGTTCAACCGCGCGAAGCCATCCGTCCGGTCTCGACCCTCCTTGGACCTTCGGAAGGTCTGCTTACCGGCGGTCTGATCAGCCATGAACGACCAGGGCTGGCCGAGAGCGGAACGACCGCTTTCAGCAGTAGAAACGAGGAAGCAGACCTTTGTTGCGGCCCGGGGCCTCATCTCAGTGTGCCTCGTTTCGGATCATCCACCCTGCAGATTCCACTGTTTGCTTGGATGGTGAAATCCGCTTGGAAGGCGAAGTGGCCTTGAATGCGGTGGCCGTGACATCAGCATGGTGTGGCCCATTAAGCGCCCCCTATGGCGGTCCGGCCCATCACCATACCGCCGGCCACCCGCTCTGCCGGGCGCTTCGCCTGGAAGGGAGCGCCCACCCAAGCGTTAACGGCTCGCGCATCGCGGGCGTACGGGTGCGCGAGGCAAGTCGAGGGCGTCCGCGTCCGCGTCCGCGCACCGGCGCGTCGTCGGTCGCGCGAGGTTTTCCGGTAAGACCCCGACGTCGCTCCGTTCACGCATGCCGGGCACGGGAGCACGGCGGGCCGGAAGAAATTGAACCGCCGGTACGCGTCCCCCGACACGACATGGGCTTTGTCCCAGGCCCGAGATCATGACCGTCCTCCGAACCCAAATATACGCCTCGTCCAACGGCGACCGCCGGTTCCTCTGTCGTGGGGAAAACGCAGAGGATGTGTTCGTCTAACACGAACCTAACGGCCCCTCGGGCGGTACGCCGTCCCGGAGCGACCTAATGACGTTCCTCTCGACCGGGCACGGGGCGCCAGAGCGTCGGGCGCTGCTGGGCATGATCGGCGCGCTCGTGGACATCAACAGGGCCAGCCCCCCTTCCTCCGCCCAGGGACCCGAGCCGGGCGCGGCAGGCGCCGAACCGACGCCGGGCGAAGGTGCCTCGATGAGACCTTGAGCCTTCGGGCCGGATCGCACCTGCTATGCGGGGCCCGGCCCTTATCGAAGGGTTGGGGATTCGCCGGGCTTAAGATGGGGGTCGCCGCCATCAGGGCCGCCGAGAGCGACGTGGTCGTTGAGGCGCCCGAGGTGTTCGAAGACATGCTCGAAGGCAGCGGTCACGGCCTTTTCGAAGCTGCCGTCGCCCTTGCCCTGGGCATCCCGCAGCGCGCCCAGCAACTCGCGGTGCTTTTCGGTATCCGTGGACATGGCGTTCCTTTTTCGCCCGGGCCCGCCCCAGGGTTGAGGGGAAAGCCCCGGCTGAACGGCGCGGTTCCTGAGGGTTCGGTGAGGACCCCGAGCGCCCAATGCCTGGAACGGTCGGCACCCCGAAATGCCTCCGGCTGACTATCCCTCGCCGTCCCAGCCGTGGGCTAGGGCGCTCGGCCATCATGAGGAGCGGGGTACCGGGCGAGCCGGCTCGCCGCGCCGGCCGGCACCCTAGTCGATGACCTCGACGACCCGGCGCGTGCGCGGGTCCACCAGCACCGGGTGGTCGTTCACCACAGTGTAGTTGTAGTTCGGCAGGGCGAACTCGGGGGGTACGTCGTAATAGACGACCCCGTCCTCGGGGAGGACGGTCCCGACCTTCAGGGTGCCCGGATAGGCGAAGGACGGACGTCGCTCGCCCGTGGCGTAGACGCGGAAGCGCTCACGCCGGTCGATGCCGAGGATGCCGTTGGCCGTGCCGACCGCCGCACCGACCGCACCGCCGACGACGGCGCCCAGGGGACCGGCGATCATCTCGCCGCGGTTGGCGCCTTCCTGCGCCCCGCGTTCCAGCCCCTGGGCCTGGGCGGCGCCCGACCATGCCGAAATCCCGACCAAAACGGCCAACCCGACCCGACGCGCCATCGTCCATTCCCCCGTGCCGGAACCCCGGCTTCAACGTTGCCCGTGGCTTTGCCGGCTTAGCGGCCGCCGGTCATGGCCCTCACCGGCGCGCCGGCCAAATCGACCGTTGAGCCGACCGTGTCCCGGAGGCCGGATCCGACGTTTGACAGGTGCTCACCGTAAGTCTCGCGCGTCTGCGGATCGACGAGGGCGACCGGGGCCGCAACCGCCAAGGCCGCGCCGGTCGCCACAGTCGAGGCGGCCCCGGCCGCCGTGCTCACCAGCTTGTCCCCGAAGCCGACCTGCCCATCGGAGATCGGCTGACCGTCCGCGAGACGCTTGCCTAACAGGGCGACGACGTCCCCGGAGGCGAACTTGCCGTGGTTCAGCGGGTCGTCGCCCTTTACCGTCGAGAGGTTCAGGACGCCGATGTTCTGGCGCTCAAGCTCGGACCGGTAGGGCTCGACGTTCGGGTCGATGGCGCCCAGCCGCACGCTGTCGCCCCAGACCAGCCGCGACACCGCCAGGGCCTGGTCGTCGCCGGACACCATCAGGGTCAGCCGCGGCCGGTTCGGACCCATGTCGCGAAACGCCTCGCGGGCGAGATCCATGTCGACGTCCGGGGCGGCGAGGATGACGTTGCGGATCTTGGGCGCCACGCGCCGGTCGCGGATGGCCATCTGGCGCAGGCTCTCCAGGGTCAGCCAGTTCCCCATGGAGTGGGCCAGAACCGTGACCTCGCCGACGTTCGGGTCGCGGGCGAGGTCGCGCAGCAGCGTCTCCAGGCCGTTGCGGGAGAAGTTGGTGCTCTCCCGGTCATACCCGTAGGCGAGGACCGAGCCCTTGGAGGGCCACGTGAACAGCACCGGGGCGACCTCCGCCCCGGAATCGTGGACGATCTGCGCGAAGCGGAAGACGGCGTCCTCGAACTTGTTGTTGTAGCCGTGCACGAAGACCAGCACGTGGCGCTTGGCCCCGCGCCGGACGGCCCGGCCGGTCCAGCTGGGGACCTTGGCGCGCTCGACCGGCTCGACCCGGAGGGCGACGAAGTCGGTCGCCGGGTTCCCGGGGAGGGTCTTGGGCCACTGCACCGAGCCGGGCTGGCGGGTGCCGTCGGGCGGGATGGAAACGGAAAGGTCCGTGTAGGTCACGGCGTCGCCGCGCTCGCCCGAGAACAGCACGCCCCGGTCGGCGGCGGATTTGCGCGTGGTCGCGACCAGCATGTCGACGCGCGACGTGCCGGGGACGGTCTCCACGGCCGCGACGGGAAGCAGCACGCCGGTCGGGCGCCCGGCGCAACCGGCCATGAGCGAGAGGGCCGCGGCGGCGGCGATCCCACGTTTCCCCACGAACGTCCCGAACACCGGCTTCCCCGCGACGAACCTGGATGAGGCAGGACGGGATAATGGTTACCAAATCCTCGCCCCGGCCCGGTTGCCACGCGATTACGGCGGCTCCGGGCCCGGTCCCGTGGAAGTGAAGTCCGAAGCCCGTCCCCAGACGATGACCTCGACGATGGGGCATGCCTCTGCCGCAACTATGCCGGGGAGCCTCGAACCGACTTCAAGATTCGGTCAGGCGGCTTCCCGGTCCGGGTTTCCTTTCCCCTCGGCGGTCCTGAGGCAGGCCTCGACCGCATCCCGCAGCGAGGACACGTAGGCGTCGGCGCCGACCTCGCGTCCCACGGCGGCGTCGGTAAGGACCTTCTCGCCGACCGGCCAAAGGCCCACCAGGACCGGGACGCCCGGGGCGCGGCGCCTCAACCGCTCCAGCAGGTAGCGCAGGTGCGAGGGGTTGCCGGCGATGTCGAGGTAGGACACGCAGATCATCGCCACGCCGGTGACGTCGAGCTCGCGGATGCCCTCGCGGGACGCCGCGGCATGGGGCACGACGCGGGCGCCGAGCCCGTGCTTGCGCAGCAGTTGCGCCAGCATCGCCGACGACGCCTCGTCCAGGGGGCCGCGGCCGGCGAGGCAAAGGACGGGGGCCTCGCTCCGCCACGCCTCGGGAAGTTCCTCGCGCCGGGGCGCTTGGCCGGGCACGGCCTCGGTCTTCGGATGGCTCCGCTCGGCCAGCGTCGGGGTGTCTGCCGGGCTCGCGGCCTTGCCGTCGATGCTGGGCTCGGCGTCCTCGTGGTCCTCGAAGTCCTCGACGAGGGAGCGCGACGACGAGCGGATGTTCTCAAGCTGCGTCGGCGTCACGACGCCCCGGGCGTAGTCGTTGGCGGCGAGTTGCAGGCCCTTGAGCGCGACCTCGTCGTAGTAGGACGACAGCGACCGGTCCTTGAGCATGCCCTCGGCGAGGTCGCGCACCTCGTCGGGGTCGCCGGCCAGCATGCGCTGGTAGAAGTTCTCCACCGGGGTCAGGGCCGCCCGGTCGCCGAGCAGGATGTCGAGGAACTCCAGGCTGTCGACGTGGCGGCCGAGCACGACGAGGCAGACCGTGAACGGCGTGGCCAGGATCAGGCCGATGGGTCCCCACAGGAAGCCCCAGAACAGGGTCGAGACGATGACCGCGAAGGGCGAGAGACCAGTGGAGTGCCCGTAGAGCAGCGGCTCCACAACCTGACCGAACAGGGGCTCGGCGACCATGAAAAGGGCGGCGGTCGCGATGACCATCGACCACCCCGGATCGACCGCCGCTGCGAGGGCGACCGGGAAGATCCCGGAGACGAAGGCGCCGATGTAGGGGATGAACCGCATCAGCGCCGAGAAGACGCCCCACAGGAGCGGGTTGGGCACGCCGATGAACCAGAGGCCTATTCCGACGATGACGCCGAAGGCGGCGTTCATGCCCAATTGCGCCAGGAAGTAGGTCCCCAGCCGCTTCGCCGCGTCGTCCATGGCGACCGTGGTGCGGTGGAGGTCGCTCGACCCGAACAGCCGGATCATGCGGTTGCGCAGGTCCTCGCGCTGCAGGAGCAGGAACACGACGACGACCAGCACAATGCCGACCGTCGTCAACGGCTCGAAGACCGGGCCGAGCACCTTCCTGGCGAGTTCCAGGGGCGAGATCTCGGGCTCCTGGATGCGCACCAACTGCGCCTTGGGCGTGTCCCCGGCGGGACCCGTCGCCGCTGCGGTGCCGGAAGCGTCGGCCTTCTGCGTCGCGGTCTCGACCTGGTGACTGAACTTCGCGATGACCCGGTTGGCCTCGCCCAGCCAGCCCTCCTGCAACCCGGCGAACTTCTTCTGCACGGTCGCTTGGTACTGCGGCAGGTTGCCCGCGAGGCCCGCGACCTGTGTGCCGATGACGGCCCCGATCCCGCCGATGACCCCGAGGGCCAGGAGGACCGCGACGATGACGGAGGGCACGCGGCCTAGCCTCGCCTTTCGCAGCAGGTTGACCACCGGACCCAGGACGAAGCTGAGGAGCACCGCCAGTACGAGGGGGATGAACACCTCCCGCCCGTAGTACAGGGCCTCCACGAGCACGACACCGACCGCAAGGGTCAGGAGGCCACGCAGGCCGGGCACGAGGGGCGGTGGCACCTGGGCCGGTGGCTTCGCGGCGTCCGTCACGTCCGTCGGCATACGCTGAACTCCCTGCCGCCGGGCAACGACCGGCATGCCCTCCCTAACGCCGCCAGGGTCATTTCGTACCGGTATGATCCCTCCTTCACCACGACCGTGGGCGAAAGGACAAAACTTCCTTCCGGTTGTCAGGTATCGGACATCTTTGCGCCAGGAAGTCCGCTAGTGGACAACCCGACCGCTAACGCCGCGACCATCCCCCGTGACCCTACGACCTTCGCCCGCCATCGACGGCAACCTGCTGCTCGAAGCCCTCGACGCGGGCGACCGCGCCCTGCTCGCGCCCCACGCCGAGCGCCGCGAGGTCCGACGTGGCGACGTCCTGTTCCGCGCTGGGGACGACGTCAGCCACGTCACCTTCCCCGCCCAGCGATGCGTCGTCACCTTGGTGGTGCCGCTCATGGACGGGAAGTCGGTCGAGACCGCCACGGTCGGCCGCGAGGGCGCCATGGGAGGCGTCGTCAGTCACGGGTACCTGCCGGCGTTCGGGCAGGCGGTCGTCCAGGTCGGCGGACCGGTCATCCGGATCGACGCCGCTCGCCTGTCCGAGGCCAAGCAGGCATCGAAGGGCATCCGCGACCTGTTCGTCCGCTACGCCGACTGCCTGTTGGCGCAGGTGCTGCAGTCGGTCGCCTGCAACGCCGCCCACACCATCGAGCGCCGCTGCCTGCGCTGGCTCCTGACCCTGCAGGACCGGGTCGGCACGCCCGAACTGCCGGTCACCCACGAACTCCTGGCCGACATGCTCGGGGTGCGTCGCGCCTACCTGACCGAGGTGCTCGGGCGCATGCAGCGCGACGGCCTCATCGTCATCGGCCACGGACGTATCACCCTCCCGGACCGGGAGCGCGCCGAGGCTGGCTCGTGCGAGTGCCACGCCGCGGTCCGGCGGCATTTCGAGGAAGTGATGGGAGCGGTCTATGCCCCGGGCGGCCGCATCATCGCCGTCGACATCGGCGACCCGGAACGGCTGCGCCCCCCGTCCGCGCTCGTGAAGGACGCGACCCCGTGAACCAGGTCTTGCGTCCCGCCCGGGTCGAGGAGGACGCGCGGCTGGCCGCGCTCGCCGCGTTCGACATCCTCGACACCCCCCCCGAGCGCGGGTTCGACGACATCGTCCATCTCGCACGCCGCCTCTGCGGCGCGCCGGTGGCGCTGGTCAGCCTGGTCGACCGCGACCGCCAGTGGTTCAAGGCGCGCGTGGGCTTCCCGCCCTGCGAGACCGACCTAGACCGCTCGGTGTGCAAGTTCGTCCTCACGGAACCGGGCGTCCTGCAGATCCCCGACCTGACCCGCGACCCGCGCACCCGCGCCAACCCGCTGGTGACCGGCGAGCCACGCCTGCGCTTCTACGCCGGCGCACCCCTGCGCACGCCCGAGGGGCAGGTGCTCGGCAGCCTGTGCGTGATCGACCACGCCCCGCGCCCGGCGGGCCTCTCGCCGGAACAGGTCGGGGACCTTGAGGCGCTCGCCCGGCAGGTCATGGACCAGCTCCTGCTGCGCCGCTCCCTGTCGGACCGGGACCGCGCCGGGCGCCAGGGCGAGGCTGTCGCGGTGACCCTGGCCGGCGTCGCGGCGGCGGGCGGCGACCTCGACGAGAGCTTCCGGGCGGTGCTCGCGGGCGCGATGCGCGCCGTCCCCGCCGCCGAGGCCGGCACGGTCGAGATCCGCGAGGGGGATTCCCTCGTCTATCGCGCCGTGACGGAGAGCCTCGCGACGCACCTCGGGCTTCGCGTCCCGCTCCGGGGAAGCCTCGCGGGTGCCTGCTACCGTGAAGGCGTCCCGCTCCTCGTCCCCGACGTCCTGTGCGATGACCGGGTCGAGCCTGAACTGGCCGAGCGGCTACGACAGCGCTCGTGCATGCTGGTGCCCGTCCGCCGCGGCGGTGTCGTGGTCGGGGTCCTGAAGCTGCAATCGAGCCGCCCGGACGCCTTCGCCGGGGAGGACCTGCAGGTTCTCGGCGTCCTTGCCGGTTCCGTCGCCTCCGGCCTTGCCGAGGCCGGCGAGCGTGCCGCCAACCGGGCGGCAGCCCTGACCGAGTACCGGCGCCGCGCCGTGTTCGACAGCGCGCAGGACTACGCCATCATCCTGCTCGACCTCGACGGCAAGGTCACCGACTGGAACGCCGGCGCGACCCGTATCCTCGGGTGGCGCCCCGAGGAGATGTGCGGCGAGACCGCCGACGCCTTCTTCACGCCGGAGGACCGGCGCGACGGCATCCCGGCCATGGAGATGCAGTCGGCCCTGGAGAAGGGCACCGGCATCGACGAGCGCTGGCACCTGCGCCGCGACGGCGAGCGCTTCTGGGCCAACGGCGAGATGATGGTGCTGCGCGACGAGGCCGGCGCCGCCATCGGCTTCGTGAAGATGCTGCGCGACCGGACGGAGCAGAAGGAGGCCGCCGCACGCCTCCAGGAAAGCCAGGACCGTTACCGGCTGGCGGCCCGGGCCACGAACGACGCGATCTGGGACTGGAACCTCGCCACCGGGCACGTCCTGTGGAACGAGGCCCTGACCGAGGCGTACGGCCATGCGCCCGCGACGGTCGAGCCGACCGGCGACTGGTGGATCGCGCAGATCCATCCCGAGGATCGTTCCCGCATCGATGCCTCCATCCACGCGGTCATCGATGGCGTCGGTACGACCTGGACGGACGAGTACCGATTCCGGCGGGCGGACGGGTCCTACGCCAACGTTCTCGACCGCGGCCACGTCATGCGCGACGCGGAGGGCCGGGCTTGCCGAATGATCGGCGCGATGCTCGACCTGACCGAGCGCAAGCGGGCCGAGGACGCCATGCGGGAGAGCGAGCGCCGCCTAGGGCTTGAGCGCGGCTTGCTGGAGGCGATCTTTCGACAGGCCCCCGTCGGCATCTCCATCGCCGGGGTCGAGGCCGGCATGCCGTCATCGTTGAACGCCAAGGCCGAGGAGATCCTCGGCCATGGGCTTGGGACGGAGGGCGACGCCCGTTACGTCTCCTACGGCGCCCTGCACCCGGACGGTCAAAGGTACGAGCCGGCCGAGTACCCGACCCTGCGCGCCCTGCGGAAGGGCGAGACGGTGCGCGGCGAGGAGATGCGCTACCGCAACGCCGCGACGGGCGAGGTGCGCCTCCTGGAGGTGTCGAGCGGTCCGGTGCGCGACGCCGACGGCGCGATCCAGGCCGCGGTGACCGTGGTGGCCGACGTCGGCGACCAGCGCCGGGCCGATGCCGAGACGCGCCGCCTCGCCGCCCTGGTCGAGCAGAGCCAGGACTTCATCGGCCTGGCCGCCCCCGACGGGAGCGTCGACTTCGTCAACGAGGCCGGTCGGCGCCTCATCGGCCTGCCCGACCTCGCCGCGGCCCGGGCGATGCCCATCGTGGACTACTTCGTGCCGGAGGAGCGCACGCGTGTCCTCGACGAGGTGCTGCCGGCGGTCGAGCGGGACGGCTTCTGGGAAGGCGAACTGCACTTCCGCCACGTGGTCACCGGGGCTGCGGTCCCGGTCCTGTACAACCTCTTTCCCGTGCGCGACGCCAACGGGCGCAAGCTCGGCTACGGCACCGTCACGCGCGATCTCACGGACCAGCACCGCGCCCGTCAGGCCCTGCAGGCGAGCGAGGCGACGCTGCGCGCCGTGCTGGACACCGTGCCCGTTGGCATCCTGTTCGCGGAGGCGCCGTCGGGCCGGATCGTCGCCGGCAACCGCCGGCTGGAGGAGATCTTCCGCCATCCCGTCCTGCCCTCGGCCGACGCCGAGAGCTACGGCGAGTGGGTCGCCTTCCATGAGGACGGCCGGCCGGTCGAGGCCGCCGAGTACCCGCTCAGCCGCATCATCCGAGAAGGCATCGAACACGACGAGATGCGCTGCGCGTACCAGCGTGGCGACGGCACGCGATTGTGGGTCGAGATCGTCGGCGTACCGATGCGCGACGAGGCGGGCACGGTCGTCGGCGCGGTCGTCGCGGTCGCCGACATCGATGCCCGCCGCCGGGCCGAGGAACGGCAGGACCTCCTCAACCAGGAGCTCTCGCACCGGATGAAGAACCTGCTGGCGATGGTGCAGGCCATCGCCGCCTCGACCCTGCGCGGCGCCACCGACATGGACGCGGCGCGGGAGGTCCTGGGAAGCCGGCTGGTCGCGCTGGGCAAGGCTCACGACGTGCTCCTCGGGGGCGCCGCCGAGAGCGCATCCCTGGCCGCGGTGGTCCGGGAGGGCGTGGGCGTTCAGGAATCGGCCGGTCGGCGCGTCGCGTTCGAGGGGCCGGACGTCGAGATCGGCGGCAAGGCCGCGCTGTCCCTCGCCCTGACGCTGCACGAGCTGACGACGAACGCGGTCAAGTACGGGGCCCTGTCGGTGCCCGGCGGGACGGTGGCCGTGACGGCCTCGCTGGTCGGGCCGGAGGAGGCGCCGCGCCTGCGCATCGCCTGGACCGAGCGCGGCGGCCCGCCGGTCGTGCCGCCATCGCGAAAGGGGTTCGGGTCGCGGCTGATCGAGCGCGGGCTGACGGCGCAGGTCAACGCCAGCCTCTCCCTCGACTACCGGCCGGAGGGGGTCGTGTGTGTCGTCGAGGCGTCGTTGGCCGATTTCCAGGCGGTCGCTTGACGGTGCGGCGCAACGAAGGGCCGGGCGGGCCGTTGCCGCCTGCCATGACCGATGCCCCGAACGCGAAGACGGCCCTGGTGGTCGAGGACGAGATGCTGTTCCGCCTGGAGGTCCGCGATCTCCTGGAGGCGGAGGGCTACGCCGTGGTCGAGGCGCACAACGCCGCCCAGGCCCTGGAACGGCTCGACGACGGGGTCGCGCTGGTGGTGACCGACGTGCGCATGCCGGGGCGGATGGACGGCCTGGCGCTGGCGCGCGAGGTCATCCGTCGCCGGCCGGACGTGGCCGTCGTCGTCGTGTCGGCGCAGGTAACACCGCGGCCCGGGGACCTGCCCAGCCACGTGCCCTTTGTCGAGCGGCCGTTCCTGGAGAGCCGCTTCCGCGACGCCGTCGACCGGGCCGAGGCGGCCAGGGCCGGGGGACGATGATGCCGACGAAATTCTCGGCCGCTCCGGCCTCGGCCAGACCAAAGGACGCACCCGACTTCCGGCCCGGCGCCCCCGATGGCGTTGGCCTCCGCACGAACGGTGGTTAGAGACCGGGGCATGAGCGACGAGGATCTTCGGGGGGAGGTCGCGCGGCTGCGCGGGCGCGAGAGCGAGTTGCTGGCGGAGAACTCCCGCCTGCGCGCAGGCCGCGAACCGGATGCCCCCTCCACGGCGAGCGGGGCCGGCGTCGGGACCCTCAGGTCCGACCTGCTGTTCACCGCCGCCGACAAGACGCGGATGGCGATGATCGTCACCGACCCGAACCTGCCGGACAACCCCATCGTCTTCGCCAACCGCGCCTTCCTGGAACTCTCCGGCTACGCGGCCGAGGAGCTGATCGGGCGGAACTGCCGCTTCCTCCAGGGTCCGGAGACCGACCCGGCCCACGTCGACCGCATCCGGCAAGCGGTCGCCGCCCGCCGGGACGTGGTGGTGGAGTTGCTGAACTACCGGCGCGACGGCAGCACCTTCGTCAACGAGCTCTACGTCAGCCCGGTCTTCGGGCCTCACGGAGAACTCCTGTTCTTCTTCGGCAGCCAGCTCGACCTGACCCGGTTCCGCGAGCCGGAGGGGCGCGCCGTCCAGCAGGGCGCCTCGTTCCACAGCCTGCTGGAGGACGGCGAGGCCGGCTTCTGCATCGTCGAGTTGCGCTTCGGCGCGGAGGGCCGGGCCGAGGACTACCGCTTCGTCGAGATCAACGCCGCCTTCGAACGCCAATCCGGCCTCGCGGCCGCGACGGGCCGGTGGATGAGCGAGCTTGAGCCCGGGCACGGGCATCACTGGCTGGACGCGTTCGGCGACGTCGTACGGACCGGGCGCGACGCCCGGTTCCGGGGCGCCGCCTCGCCGCAGGGACGCGAGTTCGACGTCCACGCGGTCCGCGTCGGCGACGAGGCGCAGCGCCGCGTCGCGGTGCTGTTTGAGGACGCCGCCGCCCGGCAGGAGGGCGAGGCACGGCGCGAGGCGCGGGACCGGGACAGGACGGTCGAGCGCGACCTGGTCTGGCGGACGAGCCGCGACCTCCTCGTGGTGTGCGACCTCGACGGCACCTGCCGCGCCGTCAACCCGGCCTGGACCGACCTGCTCGGTTGGCCGGCCGGCGGCCTGGTCGGCGTCCGGATCGACACCCTCGTGCACGCCGAAGACTGGGAGGCCGCGACGCATGCCTTCGAGGCGCTGCGGGCGGGCCGGCACGTCTCCGACCTCGACGTCCGGTTCGGGACCGCGGACGGCGGGCATCGCTGGATCTCGTGGAACGCCATCCCGCAGGGGAACCGCTTCCACGCCACCGGCCGGGACGTGACCGAGCGCAGGGCGCTTGAGGAGCAGTTGCGGCAATCGCAGAAGATGGAGGCGGTCGGGCAGCTCACCGGCGGCGTGGCGCATGATTTCAACAACCTGCTGACCGTCATCAAGTCCTCGACCGACCTACTCAAGCGACCGAACCTCGCGGACGAGCGCCGGGTCCGCTACGTCGACGCCATCTCCGACACGGTCGACCGGGCCGCCAGGCTGACCAGCCAGTTGCTGTCCTTCGCGCGTCGGCAGGCGTTGCGCCCGACCGTCTTCGATGCCTCGCAGTCGGTGGCCGCCATCGCCGACATGGTCCGCACGCTGACCGGCGCGCGCATCCGCGTCCAGACGGACACCGGTGCCGGCTCGGACGGGCTCGGCCGGCCGCTTCCCTGCCACGTCGACGCCGACCCGAGCCAGTTCGACACGGCGCTGGTGAACCTCGTCGTGAACGCCCGCGACGCGATGCAGGGCGAGGGGCGTCTGCGCATCGCGGTCCGGCGGGCCGACCGCATCCCGGCCCTGCGGGCGCACGCGGCCGTGCCGGGCGACTTCGTGGCGGTGTCGGTTTCGGACACCGGCGCGGGCATCGATGCGGACCTGCTGGAGCGCATCTTCGAGCCGTTCTTCACGACGAAGGGCGTCGGGCACGGCACCGGCCTCGGCCTCAGCCAGGTGTTCGGCTTCGCCAAGCAGTCGGGCGGTGACGTCGCGGTCGACAGCGATGTCGGCGTCGGGACGACCTTCACCCTGTACCTGCCGCGCGCCGCCGACACCGAGGCATGCGAAGCCGTGCCGGACGATCCGGGACCGTTGGCGGAAGGACACGGGACGCCGGTCCTGGTGGTCGAGGACAACGTGGAGGTCGGTTCCTTCGCGACGCAGGCGCTCGTCGAGCTCGGCTACCAGGCCGTGTGGGTGAAGGAGGCGCAGGCGGCCCTGGCCGAGATCGAGGCGTCCGGCCAGCGGTTCGAGGTGGTCTTCTCGGACGTGGTGATGCCCGGCATGAACGGGGTCGACCTCGCCCGGGAGATCCGGCGGCGCTGGCCCTACCTGCCGGTCGTGCTGACCTCCGGGTACAGCCACGTCCTGGCCTCCGAGGGCACCGACGGCTTCCCCCTGCTGGGCAAGCCGTACTCGGTCGCCGACCTCAGCCGGGCGCTGCGCAAGGCCCTGAGGGAGCGGTTGGCGCTGACCTTCGGCTGAGCCGCCACCGAACCGTGGAAAGCGTCGGCCAGGGGCGCACCCACGGCGGCCTACGCGCGTTGTTGACCGTCGCCATACCGGCCGACGAGGGGGGACAAGCATGCAATCCGATACGCCGCGCCCTGGGGAGGAGCCGTTGCCGCCCATCGGCGACCCACCGCCGGACCCGGCCCCGCCCGAGGGGGATTCCCCGTCGGAGCCGCCGGCACCGCAGCCGCCCGGCCCGATCAGCGCGTCCTGACGAGGATCCCCGTACCGCGGCGTTCCGGTAGCGACGCCGCGGTACGGGACGATCCGCGCATCCGACAAGCCGCCGAACGGTTCAGCCGGAAGCCGATTCCATATCCGCCCTCGGCCCCCCTTGCCGTCGGCCGACACCAAGCCAGCCCTTATGAATGCAACGCGACCGGACCCTGGGACGATGTCCCGCGAGCAACTCGAAGCGGAGGTCCGCCTCCTGCGAGGGCACTCGGCATCCCTCGCGCAGATGTTCGAGCAGGCCCCGAGCTTCATCGCCCTGCTCGGCGGGGCCGAGCACCGCTTCACCCTGACGAACGCCGCCTACCAACGCGCCGTGGGCGGGCGCTACGTGGTCGGACGCACCGTGGCCGAGGCGTTGCCCGAGGCCGCCGCCCAGGGCTACGTCGACCTGCTCGACGAGGTCTTCCGGACCGGCCGGCCCCATCGGGCGACCGGCGCGAGGCTCGCCCTGCCGGACGGCCCGGGCGGACCGGTCACGGAGCGCTACCTCGACTTCGTCTACCAGCCGGTCGCGGGCGCGGACGGTCGGGTCGAGGGCATCTTCGTGGAAGGCCACGACGTCACCGAACGCACCCTCGCCGATGCCGCCCTGCGGGAAAGCGACGCCCGTTACCGCACCCTGTTCGAGAGCATCGAGGTCGGGTTCTGCATCATCGAGATGAGGTTCGAGGGCGGGCGCGCCGTCGACTACCGCATCGTCGAGGCCAACCCCGCCTTCGTCGCGCAGACGGGGGCCGACGTCGCGGGCAAGTGGGTCAGCGAGTTCGCGCCGAGCCTGGAGCGCCACTAGTTCGACACCTACGGGCGCGTCGCGCTGACCGGCGAGCCGGCCCACTTCGAGCACTACGCCGACGTGTTCGGGCGCTGGTTCGACGTGCGGGCCCTGCGGACCGGCGCGCCCGGCGCCAACCGGGTCGCGGTCTTCTTCTCGGACATCACCGAGCGGCGGCGGGTCGAGCAGCGCGCCGAGGCCGGCGAGCGGGAGCTCCGCCTGATCGCGGACGCCCTGCCGGTGCTCATCGCCTTCATCGGCGACGACCTCGTCTACCGGTTCGCCAACGAGGCCTACGACGACTGGTTCTTCGTGCCCGCAAGCGAGATCGTCGGCCGCGACGTCCGCGACCTGGTCGGGCCGGAGGCCTACGCGGCGCGCCGGCCCTTCATCGACCGGGCGCTCGGCGGCGATCCGGTCACCTTCGAGATGGACTGGCCGCATCGCGACGGGCGCCACCGCGTCGCGGAGATCCGCTACCTGCCGCGCCGGGACGCCGGCGGCCGCATCGACGGGTTCCACGTCTTCGTGCAGGACGTGACCGTCCGGGTGCAGACCGAGGCCGACCTCGCCCGCCAGGTCGCCGCCCGGACCGCCGAGCGCGACCAGATCTGGCAGGCCTCGTCCGATCTGCTCTGCGTGGCCAACTTCGACGGCTACTTCGTCAGCCTCAACCCGTCTTGGCCCCGGACCCTCGGGTGGACCGACGCGGAGATGAAGGCGCGCCCGTTCCTCGACTTCGTCCACCCCGACGACGTCGAGGCGACCGTATCGGCGGCGGGCGGCCTGGCGCACGGGAAGGCGCAACTCACCTTCGAGAACCGCTATCGCCACAGGGACGGCAGCTACGTCTGGCTGTCGTGGAACGCGGTCCCGCGCGACGGCCTGATCTACGCCTGCGTGCGCGACGTGACGGAGATCAAGCGGCAGGCCGAGGCCCTCGCGAAGACGGAAGAGGCCCTGCGCCAGTCCCAGAAGATGGAGGCGGTCGGCCAGCTCACCGGCGGCCTCGCGCATGACTTCAACAACCTGCTCGCGGGCATCTCCGGCTCGCTCGAACTGATGCAGACCCGGATGGGCCAGGGGCGGCTGGGCGACCTCGACCGCTACATGACGGTCGCCCAGGGCGCGGCCAAGCGCGCCGCCGCGCTGACGCACCGCCTGCTGGCCTTCTCCCGCCGCCAGACCCTGGACCCGAAGCCCACCAACGTGAACCGCCTCGTCAACGACATGGAGGAGTTGGTCCGGCGCACCGTCGGTCCAGCCGTCCACCTGGAGGTCGTCGGCCTCGCGGGGCTGTGGCCGGCGCTGATCGACCCGGGGCAATTGGAGAACGCGCTGCTCAACCTGTGCATCAATGCCCGGGACGCGATGCCGGACGGCGGGCGCATCACCATCGAGACCGCCAATCGGTGGATCGACGAGGCCGGCGGCCGCCTGCACGACCTCGCCCCCGGCCAGTACCTCGGCGTCTGCGTGAGCGACACCGGCACCGGCATGGCGCCGGACCTGATCGAGAAGGTGTTCGAGCCGTTCTTCACGACCAAGCCGACCGGCGAGGGCACCGGCCTCGGGCTGTCCATGGTCTACGGCTTCGCCAAGCAGTCCGGCGGGCAGGTCAGGATCTACTCCGAGGTCGGCGAGGGCACGACCGTCTGCCTGTACCTGCCGCGCCACTACGGCGAGGCGGACGAGGACGAGGTCGCACGCAGGCTTGAGGAGGTCGGGCAGGCTCGCCAGGGCGAGACGGTGCTAATCGTCGACGACGAGCCCTCGGTGCGCATGCTGGTCACCGAGGTTCTGGAGGACCTCGGCTACACCGCCATCGAGGCCGCCGACAGCGTCGCCGGGCTGAAGGTCCTGCAGTCGGACGTGCGCATCGACCTGCTGGTGACCGACGTCGGTCTGCCGGGAGGCATGAACGGACGGCAGATGGCGGATGCCGGCCGCGAGCGTCGTCCCGACCTGAAGGTGCTGTTCATCACCGGCTACGCCGAAAACGCGGTGCTGGGGAACGGCTACCTGCGCCCCGGGATGCAGGTCCTGACCAAGCCATTCGTGCTGGAGACGCTCGCCACCCGCATCAAGGACCTCATCGCCGAGCGGTAGGCCCGGCTGCCGAGCCGTACCCTTGATGCTGTCCTCCGTGACTGAGGGCGCATTGCGTACCCGTCCCGTTCCCGGTGCTTTCCATGTGCGGGGTCCGGAATGCGGCGTCCACCGATTGCTTCCTGTCTGGAACCCTCATGGTTTGGCGAGGGAGGGCGGCGCCCGACCCGTGGCCGGTACGCCGCGTTTCTTGTGGCCGCTTACATGCGGTTCATCATGCGCTTCTTCATCATGTGCCGGCGCATCATCTTCCGATGCATCATGCGCTTCTTCATCATCATCCGGTCACCGTGGGTCATGCGGACCTGGGTGACGCCCGCCGGGCCGGCCTGAAGACCGTTCGGGCCCATCGGGGCGGCCGAGGCGGCGCCGATGCTGAGCGTGAGGCTGCCGAGGACCGAGGCGGCGAGCGCGAGGGTGGTGATCTTCATTCGATGTCTCCTGTACGGGGAAGGAATCCCCTTCGCACAGTGGGGCAAGATGGCGATTGCGTCGTAAGTTCCTGTTTTTCCGAATGAAATATCCTTGAACGCTGGCGATTGGGCACAGCTTGTCGGGCGCCGGAGCAGGGCCCGCGCCGCGCCCTGGCCGGGCATACGTTGACCTGTACGGAGGTCAGGTTCGAAAGGTTTCAGCGTGAACCGGGTCAGGCCCGCGTTACCCACCCTCAAGGCGATGCGCTGAGACCGCCGGTTGACAGCTTCGCTCACGCGTGAATGATTAAGGTCTGAACGGAGCGCCGGTCCATGGCGACGTCTACGAAGCGACACGGGCTACGGCTGGACGACCAGCTCTGCTTCGCACTCTACGCAGCGACGAACGCAGTCGTGCGCGCCTACCGGCCGCTGCTGGGCGAGGTCGGGCTGACCTACCCGCAGTACCTCGTCATGCTGGCGCTCTGGCAGGACGGCGTCACGGCGGTGCACGACCTGGCCGCCCGGCTGCAACTCACATCCAGCGCGATCACGCCCCTGGTCGACCGGTTGGAGGCGGCGGGTTTCGTCATTCGCGCCCGAGCCGAGGACCGGCGCGTCGTCCTCGTCTCCCTAACGGAGGCGGGTCGGTCGTTGGAGGACAGGGTCTCGGAGGCTCAGCAGGCCGTCGTCTGCCGCACCGGCCTCGGCGAACGCGACCTCGCCGATCTGCGCCAGGAGCTGAAGGATCTCGCTGACCGCGTCGCCGCGGCGGGCATCGCCCGGGGAGGCGAGCCCGACTGAGGATGTGCCGCACGCACGCGGCGATACCCCCTGCGAAGGCGACCTTATCTTGCGTGGGTCGGACGGCGGCTTGACCGGCGACCCGGGCGAACCAATCGAGGGCCCTGCGAACCGGCAGGCGCCCTCCAACTTGTCGGCTCGCTAAGGGCCGGACGGTGCCCGCACGCCATGCGGGCAGAATACGAGGAGGAGACATGGACGCGCGAGCGACCGGGGATCCGGGGGGCGGCCAGCCCTGGGGATCCCACAACACGGTGACGGTGGTCGACCCGTCGCCGGTCAACTGGCTCTCCATCACCTGGAACACGATGGAGGAAGCCAACCGCGTCGACCACGACGGGATCGGCCAGCCGAGCCTCGCGGAGAGCTGGCGCTGGGTCGACGGGGAGACCCTCGAACTCAAGATGCGGGACGCGGTCTACCAGGACGGCGAACCCTTCAACGCGGCGATGTTCAAGCTCGGCTTCGACAAGGTCCAGGAATGGACCAACCCGCACCCGCCGGGCGCCTTCCTGAACTTCGCACGTGACGTGACCTGCGAGGCGGTGGACGACCGCACCATCCGGATGCGCTTCCCCGGCGGGGACTCCGCGGCGCTGATGAAGCTGCGCGGCATGCACCTGCCGTCGACGCGGTTCTGGAACGAGTGGGGCTTCGTCGACCCGAAGACGGGGTCGGCCGAAGGTCATTGGTGAGTCATCGACGCGCCTGGTCCGTGGGGGACTGGCCCGTTCGTGCTCACCGAGGGCGTCTCGCTCATCGATAGCCGCTCCGACCGCGTGGTCATGGAGCCCAACCCGACGTACTGGAACCCGGCCCGCAGGCCGACGGTCCGGATTGTCTACGACAACGTCATCGGCAAGGCCGAGGGCATCAAGTCGGTGGCGGCCGGTGACGGCCGGGTCGACGTGGTGTTCGACCTGACGCCGGACGAGGCGCACGCCTTCCCGGCGAGCGACAAGGGCAGGATCCAGACGAAGAAGGCGAAGACGATCCTGACGGGCGTCTTCAACGAGAACCCTTCGGACTCGCCCTGGCGCAACCAGGAGGCCCGCCGAGCGCTCAACCTTGCCATCGACCAGGCCTTCGTGCTCCAGCACGGGGCGCACGGCTACGGCACGGTGATCCCGGCCTTCATCCAGCCCGGCCGCTACGGCGCGGACCCGGGCCTGAAGCCGATGCCGCACGACCCCGAGGGTGCCAAGCGCACGCTCGACGGCCTGGGGCTCGGGGGACGGGAACTGGTCTTCGTCGCCTCGCCCGCCTGGAAGGGCGTGGTGGACGCCATCGGCCAGTGCCTCGCCAAGGTCGGCCTGGGTTGCCGCTTCGTCAGCGACCGGGGCGACCTGCCGGAGGAGTTCGACGTCAAGCTCGAATGGTACTTCGACTGGACGCCTCAATATCCGGTGGCCTGCGTGCACCGCGAGTTCTTCGGGAAGGACGCGACCCTGCGCCAGGGTCCGGAGGATCCGAGGTTCGACGCGCTCTACGACAAGCTCCTGCATACGCCGGAGACCGGGACTGAGGGTGTAGTGCGCGAGGTGGAGCGGTACCTGCAGGACGAGGCCAAGGCCCTGTTCCTGTACTCGCCGTACACGCTGTTCGCGGTGTCGGACCGGGTGGAGTTCACGCCCTACGACACCTGCATGTCCGAGCTCGCCGAGACCCGGATCAAGGGTTGAGGCGGAAGGCGGCGCGGGGGGCTCCCGCGCCGCCACCTCTCGCGGACGAGAAGGCCGCATGATCCTCGCCACCGCCGGCCATATCGACCACGGCAAGACGGCCCTGGTGAAGTCCCTGACGGGGGTCGACGCCGACCGCCTGCCCGAGGAAAAGGCCCGGGGCATCACCCTCGACCTCGGCTTCGCCTACGCTCCGAGGAACGGTCGCCTGCGGGTGCCGCTCGGTTTCGTCGACGTGCCGGGGCACGAACGCCTGGTGCGCACCATGGTGGCGGGCGCCACCGGCGTGGCCTGCGCGCTGCTGGTGGTCGCCGCCGACGACGGGGTGATGCCGCAGACGCGCGAGCACGCCGCCATCCTCGACCTTCTTGGCCTCGACCGCGGCGTGGTCGCCGTGACGAAGGCCGACCGCGCCAATCCGGACCGCATCGCGGCGGTGACCGCGGAGATCCACGCCCTCCTCGCCGGTACCGGGCTCGGGGAGGCACCGGTCGTCGCTTGCTCTGCGCTGACGGGATCAGGCATCGACGACCTTGCCCGCCTGCTGGAGGCCGCAGTTGGCTCCCACTGGCCGACAGGTGCCGAGCGAGGTTTCCGGCTCGCGGTCGACCGGCACTTCACCGTGCCCGGTGCCGGGTTGGTCGTGACCGGGGCCGTACATGCGGGCACGGTGCGGGTGGGCGACCGGCTGCTCGTCTCGCCCGGGGCGCGCGAGGTCCGGGTTCGGGGCGTGCGCGTCCACGACGCGGTAGCCGAGACCGCGCGCGCCGGGGAGCGCTGCGCCCTTAACCTGGTCGGCCCGCGCCTGTCCCTGGACGACGTGAGCCGGGGCACGTGGGTCCTGGCGCCGGAACTGCACGGGCCGGCGATCCGCCTCGACGTATCCGTGCGCACGCTACCGCACGAAGGTCGCCCCCTACGCCACCGAACCCCGGTGCATCTCCATCTCGGCGCGGCCTCGGTGACCGGACGGTTGCTGCTCGCCGGGAGTGGGTCGGTGGAGCCCGGCGCGTCGGCCCGAGCGTTGATCACGCTCGACCGCGAGATCGGCGCCCTCGCCGGGGACCGCTTCATTCTGCGTGACATCTCGGCCGTGCGCACGCTCGGGGGCGGTCGGGTGATCGACGTGGACGGACCGCGTCGTGCCCCTTGGAACCCAGAACGCCGGGCGGTCGTCGACGCCCTCGACACCCCGGATGACGATCTCGCCGTCCGTAGTCTTCTCGCCGCCTCGGGACCTGGCATCGATCTCGCCGGCTTCGCCCGCTTGCGTAACCTGCCCGTGGCGACACTGGATGCCCTCCTCGCTGACGTGGGGGCAGTCGTCGCGGAGGGCGCTCCGCGGCTCGCCTTCCAAGGCGCGCGGGTCACGGCGCTGGCCGCGAGCGTGGTGTCGGACCTGGCCCGGACGCACATGGCGCAGCCCGACAATCCCGGGCTTACGCGCGCCGAGATCGGGGCTGCCGTCCCGCCCCGGGAACGACCGGCCCTTCCTCCGGCGCTGGATGGCCTCCTGCAAACGGGACGACTGGTGCGGCACGGCCCGCTGTTGCACCTCCCCGGCCACGTGGCGCGCCTGCGTCCGGCCGACGCCGTCGTCTACGATGCGGTGCGCGCCGTGCTGGAGGAGGCGGGCTTGGACCAGCCCCGCCTCACCGTCCTCGCCGAGCGCCTGGGCCGCGAGCCGGATAATTTGCGTCACCTCCTCGACAAGGTCGGCCGCCTCGGTTGGCTCCTGCGTGTCTCGAAGAACTACTACGCCCTGCCGCGGGCGGTCACCGAACTGGCGAGGATCGCGGACGCGGTGGCGCGCGAGCATCCTGAGGGCCTTCTCACCGTCGGACGCTTCCGCGAGACCGCCGGCATCGGCCGCAACATCACCATGCCACTGCTTGAGTTCTTCGACGAAAGCGGCTTCACGGTACGGATCGCGGAGGGCCGGCGCATCCGTACCGACTGGCGCGTCCTAGCTCCCTCGGACCCGCATCGAGCAGCGTGACGATGGTGATGCCGGCCTTCAGGACCGTGGAGAACTCCCCGATGACGTCGAGGGCGTCCTCGCGGCTGAATCGGTCCAGGCTCTCGATGATCAGGAATGAGCCCTTCGGCACCTGGCCCTTCGCGACGAGTTCGAGGAACTTGCCGAGCGCGCCCTTCAGTCTGTTGAGGCCTCGGTAGGCGCTGACGCCGAGGTCCGTCAGGCTCTCGTCGATGACCATGCCGTTGTCGGCGGCCCACTTCTCGGCGGCCTCGGTCTGCCGCCGCAGGCTGTCGCCGCGCATCTGTTCGGGACGCAAGAACCGGATGTAGGAGTAGCACCTGAGCATGGGCGGTCCGGACGTGCGGAGGCCCTTCGTTCGACGCGGCGCTCCTGGTTCAGCGAGGAGGATGCGGCGCGGTCGCTATCATCGCGTGAATGCCTCCTGTTGCCTGACACCTCGTGATCGCCGGCGGCATGGCGCGCGCCAGGGACCGAGGCCGGGCTGTCCCCGGAAACCACCGTGCGGCTTCGTGCCGGGGCGGCTGACCGGAACCGCGGCTTACCATGACAATCGGCCCCGACATTAGAATACTGTGGCCGCCGGCTTGACCGATGTCCGCTTCGGAGACGCGCACGAGGGGCGTCAGGTGACTGGAATGGGCGCCAAGCAGAATGTCGGCTTTCGGGCGGCAACCCAATGACGGCTCACCACCCTTCCCAGACGAAGAGACTGGGTGCGGCGACCTGTGGAGGCCGCCGCGGTGATGGTTAGATATCGGTCTGCTCGGACATCACCAGCGCGTCGTCCGCCTCGATGCCGAGGTAGCGCACTGTGCTCTCTAACTGCGTGTGCCCGAGCAGCAGCTGGCAGGCGCGCAGGTTGCCGGTGCGCCGGTAGATCAGCGCGACCTTCGTCCGGCGCAGGCTGTGCGTGCCGTAGCCCGCTGGGTCGAGGCCGATCAGCGTCACCCACTCGTCGACGAGCCGCCCGTACTGTCGCGTCGTTAGATGTTCGCCGGGACGGCTGCGGCTGGGGAACAGCCAGTCACTTGCCCGTAGCCCCCGCAGCTTCAGCCAAGCCGCCAGCGCCTCTCGGGTCGTCTCGGTCAGCTCGAATGGGACGGGCCGGCCGGTCTTTTGCTGGATGATGGTGGTGCGCAGGCGAATGCCATCGCCGAGGTGGACGTCGGCCACGCGCAAGCGGACGAGGTCGCAGCCCCGCAGCTTGCTGTCGATGGCCGTGTTGAACAGGGCGAGATCGCGGGTACGGCCTTCATGCTGTAGGCGCGTACGGATCGCCCAGATGTGCTTGGGCTTGAACGGCGGCTTGGGCCCGATGAGGCGGCCTACGTTCCAGGGGCGGCGGGTGGTCTCGTTCGTCGAGTGCATGATGGAGCTCCGTCTGTAGAGCTATCAACATCTCACCCCGGCCGCGATCAGCCCGCGTCCCGGTTGCCCGATCCTGACGTCGGCGGGTAGCCCGAGACGTGTAGGAGGCAGAAGCATGCACCGCGCTTTCACGAATACGGCGGCACGGCTACATATCTGACGTGCCCATCCTCCTAGCGCTCGGCGCCCTCCTGCTCGGCCTCGTGTTCGGCCCCCAGTGGTGGGTGCGCCGGGCGATGCGGCAACACGCGACCGAGCGGCCGGATCTGCCAGGGACCGGAGGTGAACTCGCCCGCCATCTGCTCGACTTGGCGGGGCTGGAGCACGTTCCCGTCGAGATTGCGCAAGCCGATCACTACGACCCGGTCGCGAACGTCGTGCGGCTGTCGCCCGGTAACCGTGACGGCCGCTCGATCACGGCGGTCGCAGTCGCGGCACACGAGGTCTCCCACGCGCTCCAGCACGCGGCGGGGGACCGGCTTTTCGCGGCGCGGGTGAGGTTCGCCCCGGTCGTGCAAGGCTTTGAGTTTGCCGCGGCCGTGGTGATGATGACTGCGCCCGTGGTGCTCGCCGTCGTTCATTCGCCGGTGCTGCTTGCCCTACAGGTCGGTGTCGGCATCGCGCTCCTCGGCGTTCGCCTCGTGTTCCACCTCCTGACACTGCCCGTCGAACTCGACGCGAGCTTCCGCCGAGCCCTGCCCATCCTGGAGACGGGTCGCTTCCTCGACGCAGGCGACATGCCCGGCGCACGCACCGTATTGCGCGCCGCGGCCCTCACCTACGTGGCCTCGTCCCTCATGGCGCTCGTGAACATTGCCCGCTTTCGGCGGCTCCTCCCGTTCTAAAACCTTCGAGGCGAGAGGCCGTTGCCCCTGCCCGCCAAACTGCGAGCGGACCGCCACCTTCGGAACCAGATCTGGCCATTCCTCCCAATTGCTGTGCGCCACAACCAGACCTCGGCTCATAGCCTGAAAGCGGACCTTCGTCGTCGAGGAATTGATAGCTTCGTATCGGCCTTCCTCTGGCTCTCTAAATGTGCTTGCTGGCAGTTCGTTGGTGTCGAATAACCGCTCAAGGTTGCAGCACCGTACGCACGAACTCGACGACCGCATCCCGTGCCGCAGCCGTCGCGGTTGGGTTGTGCCCGACATGGGCTCCCGTCGCCACGCAAGCATCCGCATCGAGCTTGTAGGGTTTGCCTGTCACGGCATTGTCGATCGTGCCATCGGCGCCCTCCGTCAGCCTGCAATTGCGGGTGCTCTGCGCCTTCGGCACCTCGACAAGCGGCGGGCTGGTCGGCGTGTCGAAGCTGTGCTGCGCATCCGGGTACTCCGTCAGCTCGATATCCGCCCCGGCCGCCTTCAGCCGGGCCACGTAGTCCCGGCACGGCACCACGCTCACGTAGTCGTCGCTGATGCCGTGGAATAGACGGATCGGTGCCGGACCAACCTTGGTGTCGTCGCGATAGGTCACGTTGCAGGGGGGGTAGAAGCCGATATGGGCGGCGAAGCGGTTCGCGCCTCCGTACGTCGCGCGGAAGCGCTCCATCGCCGAGTACACGGCCGCGACTGCCCCTTTTGAGAAGCCCATAATCGCAATGCGATCGGCCCTGACCCACGGGTGCGCTGCGAGTACGTCGAGTGCCCGGTAGGCATCGACCATCATGGCCAAAGAGTTGAGCTGCTCCTGATTCTCGATGGTGCTGACGATGCCCCGACCCGTGAACGTGTCGAGGATGAACGCGCCCACCTCAGCTTCGTTGAGGGTGCGCGCCCAGGCGTCCGGACCGGCGCTGATTCCGCCTGAGCCGTGGACGAGGATCACGACGGGCACCTTCTGCGGGGCGCCGACCGGAAGCCGGAGTTCGCCACCGAGGACGACTTCGCGCCCAGGCGCGTCAGCACGCAGGCGCGTCAGCACGTAGGAACTCCTCGCCGGTGAGGGTTCGGCTCTTGACGGCGTGGATCTCTATGCGACCCGGAAGTGGCGATCCGGCCCGTGCAGCAGGCGTCAGGGTCGCGAGAGCCAGTAGCGTGGCGATCGAAACGCGCATCGAGCATCCCATAACCGTATTCCTCACCAGCTTGGCGCTAACCATGTCGGCGTCAACAAGGCGGGGCTGAATAGACGTGCCATGCACCTTTGGTTGTACGCGATGCGCGTGGACCGGCTCGGCGCCGAAGAGCGGATGATGAACTCGACGCACGTCGTATCAGTGCGGCCACGTCACCGAAGTTGATCGCCATGGGCGGCGTGGAGGCACGGCGTTCCATGAGTCCAGCCGATGCCGGTCGGAAGCCCGAAGCGTCACCTCGGCTATAACCGACCGTCTCGACTCAGCTCGGATCTCATCGACCGGGCAACGCATAGAAATCCCACTTGACAGCGCCTTCAAAGCAGACTGTAATTTCTGTCATGACAGAAATTACAGATAGATTGAATATGCTTCCCGCCGCGGTCGAGCGCTTCGTGCTTCACTGGGGCGACCTGGGCGGTCAGTGGGGCGTCAACCGCTCGGTCGCGCAGATCCACGCGCTCCTGTACCTCTCCGAGCGCCCGCTCACCGCCGAGGATATCGCCGGAACGCTCGGCATCGCACGCTCGAACGTCTCGACCTCGCTTCGGGAGCTGCTCGGCTGGAACCTGATTCGCCGCGTGCCGGTGATGGGTGAGCGCCGCGACCACTATGTCGCCGAGACCGACCTCTGGGAGATGGTCACGCGCATCGCCGCCGGCCGCAAGGAACGCGAGATCGATCCCGCCATCGCGGCGCTGCGCGCCTGCGTCGCCGAGGCGGACGCAGACCCGGCTCTCGGGGCGGTCGCCAAGCGGCGCCTGAGCGCGATGCTCGATTTCACGGAGACGATGGATCGCTGGTACGGCCAGATGCTCAACGTGCCCCGGGGCACCCTGGCCAAGCTGATCCGGCTAGGCGGCCGGATCGTGAAGTTCCTGCCAACCAAGACCGAGTGACGATCCGAAGATCGTGTCCGAAACGCCGTATCGATTGGGGAGGCCCAGGTGACCGCGAGGGGATGCGTCCGTCGAGCCGATGCGGGGTTATCCTGCGACCTCCACACGGCGCGACCGCTGGATGTCGCGGGCGACCTCCTCGACCTGCGCTTCCGGGCGCTGATCCCGGACCGCGACTGGGCGAGTCTGTCGCCGGCCGTACGCTGTCGATTCGGCAAGCGGCTCGCGCAGGGGGCGAGCGCGGTCTATGTCGGCCACATCGTCGGGATGCAGGTCAGCCGACTCGGCTGGCTCGTGGCGCAGGCGACGCGCCTCGTCGGCAGCCCGCTGCCTCTGGAACGCCAGACCGGCCGTGCCGGCGTAGTCACCGTCACCGAGGACCCGGATGGCGGTGGTCAGATCTGGACGCGGCTGTACGCCCGCGCCTCCGGCTTCCCGCAGGTGATCCATTCGGCCAAGCGTTTCGCCGGTCCTACTGGTCTGGAGGAGCATGTCGGTGCCGGCGTCGGCATGACCCTGACGGTCACGGTCGCCGACGGGGCGCTGGTGTTCCGCAGCCACCGCTACTTCGTCGACTGCCTCGGGCGCCGCCTGCACCTGCCGGGCTGGCTCACACCCGGTGCGCTCACAGTCACCCACGCCGATGCTGGTGCGGACGCGACGGCGGGCGCCTTCCGCT
Organism: Methylobacterium sp. A49B; assembly: GCF_053346215.1. Taxonomy (NCBI): domain Bacteria; kingdom Pseudomonadati; phylum Pseudomonadota; class Alphaproteobacteria; order Hyphomicrobiales; family Methylobacteriaceae; genus Methylobacterium; species Methylobacterium sp. A49B. Next base: position 6,259 of record NZ_JBKFBO010000118.1, on the reverse strand, counting down.
TCATCCTCGACATCGAGCACCCCTGGTTCGGGCGGCTGATCCGGCAGGAAGCGATCTTCCAGGATGCCGAACCGGCCGCGCAGGACGGGGCGACGTGAGCACGATCCTGGTGCTCGGCGGGTACGGCGGCTTCGGTGCCCGCCTGTCACGCCGGCTCGCGGCCGCCGGTCACGACGTGGTCGTCGCCGGCCGTCGCTGCGCCAGCGCCGAGGCGTTCTGCGCGGCCTATCCCCCGTGCCGTCCCCTCCAGGCCGACCGCAATGTAGCTGTCGCGTCGATGCTGGAACGCGTCCGCCCCGACCTCGTGATCGATGCCGCCGGCCCCTTCCAAGGGAGCGGCTACGATCTGCCCCGAGCCTGTATCGCCGCGGCCATCCCTTACCTCGATCTCGCGGATGGCCGAGCGTTCGTGACCGGCATCGGCGAGCTCGACGCTTTCGCGCGCGCGGCCGGCGTCACGATCCTGGCTGGTGCCTCGAGCGTCCCGGCCCTGTCCGGTGCCGTCGTCCGGCGCTTGGCACAGGGGATGGACGCAGTGACCGCCGTCGAGATCGCGATCAGCGCCTCGAACCGTGCGACGGCCGGTACGTCGGTCGCCTCGGCCATTCTGAGCTACGTGGGCAAGCCGATCCGGCTATGGCGCGGGCAGCGCTGGTCGGAGGGCATTGGTTGGCAGGAGCTGCGGCATGAGCGCTTTGCCATGTCTGACGGTTCCTCGCTTGGCCGCCGCTGGCTGGCCCTGGCAGACGTCCCGGACCTCGATCTCCTGCCCGCTCGGCTCCCTGGCCGCCCGGCGGTCAGCTTCCGGGCCGGCACCGAGCTAGCGGTGCAGACGATCGGCCTCTGGTGCGTGAGCTGGCCGGTGCGCTGGGGCTGGCTGTCCTCGCTGCAGGGGCTCGCGCGCTGGCTTCTCCTGGTACAGCGGCTGACCGCGCGCTGGGGGTCGGATCGGTCGGGTATGACCGTCCGGCTGTTCGGCTTGTCCGAGGGGCGCCGCGTCGAACGGTGCTGGACCCTCGTCGCGGCCGACGGTCACGGCCCGGAAATCCCGGTGCTGCCGGCGGCAATTCTGGCCGAGCGGATCCTATCCGGTTCAACCGCACCCGGCGCCCGCGACGCCGGGACTGGGCTCGATCTCACCGACTTCGAGCCGAGCTTCGCGGGCCTGTCGATCCGCCACGAAGTACGAGAGGCGGTCGAAGGCGATGCGCTCTACGCGCGGATCATGGGTAGTTGTTTTACTAAGCTCGCCCCAAGCGTGGCGGGCCTGCACGGTGTGCTAGGCGATGCAGGTGTCCAAGGCCGCGCCGTCGTGAGGCGTGGTCGTCATCCGGTTGCGCGAGCCCTCGCCGCGCTCCTCGGACTGCCGGCCGCGGGCGAGCACGTCCTGCACGTCGGCTTTAGCGAGCGGCATGGGGTGGAACGCTGGACGCGCGCGTTTTCCGGGCGGCGGTTCACGAGCGAGTTCTCTGAGGAGGATGGCTGCGTGGTGGAGCGGTTCGGCCCGTTTCGGTTTCGGTTCAAGCTCGTGAACGAGGGCGATGGCCTGCGCATGGTACTGCACAGCTGGTCTGTTGCGCGGCTGCCGTTGCCGCTGGCCTTCGCGCCTCGCGTCTTAGCCCGCGAGTGGGATGAGGCGGGACTGTTTCGCTTCGACGTTTCCATCGCCTTACCGCTGGTTGGGCTGGTGGTGCACTATCAGGGCTGGTTAGACATCGACGGTAGCCGGGGCCAACAATCCCGCTCCGCGCCAAGAGCAGACATCAGGTCAACGCCCGGTAGCAGACATTCAGCTTCAGGTAGCTGGCCGTTTGGTGTCGACCCCGAGCTGCCCTTCGGAGCGACTGCTACTGCGCAGACGCTACTAGACACTTGGTACGGTGGCTCGAAGCCTTGGAGCGTCGGCACCTTCTATCGTAGCTCGATCGTTGGCCCACTGTCGAGGTTGTTCACGTCTTGTTCTGGTGCGCCAGACGGGTTAATCTGCGGCGGACGAACCCCGCATTCGCTCCCGAAGTCCAGGAGGCCAGCATTGCGTTTGGTTTCCCCACGCCCGCCACCGTCGCGCTCGTGACTGTCAAGGAGCTTAGGGCGCAAGTTCGGCTGGCACAGCCCCGGCCGGCCGAAACGGTATCGCTACGTCAACGGTTTCCGGGTCAGCCATGGATGGCGAGTCAACCATGTGGATCTCGGGCTGGCGAGGCAATGACCCGAAGCGAACGCGCAATTGCTTTAGTTGAAAATGAGCCATCAACGATGCTTTCTGGATTGCTTGGGGAACGCTGCGCCAACTATCGTGGGTTCCCAGTCGAGGAGAATAATCTCCTTGCGAACACGTCGACAGGATTGCGGCGTTGCCGATTACTCACATTCATACCTACCTCGTCCATCCCTCCAAGGGAGAGGCAGAACCGCTACCGATCAGGGGCTCCGCCCTACCGCTGACCGGCGAGATGTTCCGGATACTACGGGACGTCTACGAAAGATCGGATAGGGAGTGCGATGTTGCTATCTCGTTTAATCGGGACCCGACGGGTGCGCAGCGAAACGACCGCCGTGACCTCATTGTCGCATACGCGAATGCACCGACCGTAGAGGCGGGCAGGACGATCGCCGTGCGCCTGGCCGAGTGTACCGACCATAGGCCCCGGTTGGGGCTCCTTTTCCTCATAGCGGGACGGGAGGGCCAGGAACACAAGGTGATCATCTCTCGCTTCCCGGCCGACAGCGCCATCTCGGCTGAGGAGGATGGCGAGGGACTGAACGTCGCATTTTTAGAGCGCGTCTTTATGAAGAACGCCAAATCCTACAAGGCGGTGCTGTATCGCCACCGTTCCCTGGTGACAGGCTTTTGGGAGGGGAGCGCCATCGACAAGCAGATGAACGACTCGGATGTAAATGTATCTGGCTATTGGATCAACGACTTCCTCCGCTCGGACTTCCGGACCACAGCCGAAGCCGGCACTAGACGGTTGGCCGTTGCGTGCCGCACCGCGGCCAAGAACGCCGTGGATTTGGCAGTTAAGGGCGAGATCGCCGCCGCCGTGACGCTCGCAGTTGGCCAGGACGGACAGCGCCTCAGCGCCCGAGGTTTCGCGAACAGCCTCAGGCTTTCGGAAGCTGCGAGGACGGCCATCTTCTCCGAGATGAAGCCCCACTTGCTCGACGAGGGCTTCCAGTTCAGCGCGGAGGAGTTCGGCCGGCAGGTGGCATACCGCAGTGTTGAGCTAGACAATGGTGGCATGCTCACCGCTGAGATTACTGACTTTGACCAGGTCTTCGCGAGCGAGGTCATCAACCAAGCCGAAGGGACCGTCCGTTACTCGACCCAAGGCAAGATCGTGAGCCAAAAGCTGACAAAGGCGCTTCGATGACAGTTAGGGACGACTACCGGAGACGTCATGATGGGCTGCTGACGCGCCTCGCGGACGGCATCGAGGCGCACATCCGCGAACACCTGCAAAGCGTCCCGCGCATCGACCGTATTGGGGCTCGCGCAAAATCCGTCGATCGGTTCGTTGCAAAGAGTGAGAAGATCGAGGATGGGAAGGCGAAGTACTCCGATCCCCTTAGCCAGATCCAGGATCAAGTGGGCGCCAGGATAATTACCTTCTACCTTTCGGACGTCATCGCCGTGTCCAGCATAATCGAGCGGTACTTTAGGCCGGTAGAGTCGCGCCTGCTGATCCCCGAATCGGAGTGGGAGTTCGGCTACTTCGGCAAGCACTACATACTGCTCATGCCAACGGATGTCATTGAGGCCAACATGGACCGGGCCGACGTCCCAGATTTTTTCGAGTTGCAGATCAAAACACTCTTTCAGCACGCCTGGTCAGAGGCCAACCATGACCTCGGCTACAAACCCGGTGCCGTTCCGCTATCCGCCGACGAGAAGCGCAGGATGGCATTCACCGCCGCCCAGAGCTGGGGCGCCGATCGTCTCTTTGACGAACTGTTCAAGGAGCGAACCTCAGGCGGCGCAGGCTAACTGCAATCAGCATTACGGCAGTCAGGTGGCCGGCGGATCGTCGGGCGTGACGCTAGTATTCGCGTGGATCATGGGTGGACCCGGCGCAATGCTATCCAAGGAATTCGCTTGAGGCTGCTTGGACTGCCGACAAGCAGACCTCCCATGAGTCCGAGAAGGGTCAAGTCCGGACGCTTAGGCTCTGTAAGAAGGGCGACTGTTGTAGCTCAGGCGAGCTACAGCTCGCTGGTCGTCGTGTAGTCCGCTTGTCGGCTGAACTGGGTCATTCTGACCTCTCAAGTTTCAAACACTTGGCGGGGCCGCGGAGTGCCGCAAAACGCCGTTGTGGGGGTGAGGGTGCCGCGGGATGGAATAACTACGAAAAGGTTGAACACGGCCGGCATCCAGTCGGGAGGCTGCCTTGTCTGGTACCTAGCGGAGGCCGGCCATCGGCTTACCCTGGTAGGACGGACGAGGCCTGTAGAGTGTGGGCCGGTTGGTATGCGGCGGGGGGTGGAGGAGGTGTAGCGGCGCGCCGGCGGGTGGCGTGGACAGGGGCTCATTCCGTCCTGTCTGGTCTGTACACGTTTCGGAGAAACATAGCGGTCTCCGAGACACTGGGCGTAGGCGGATCTGCTACCGAGCTGCGCAGCGAGTGTCAGGCACGTCAGTCCGGCTTTACCTGGTGGTTGTCTTCGAGGGCCCGTCGCCACACCGGCACGTAGCTTGGGTCGAGCCGGGCGCGCCGCTCGCTCATGAATCGGCTGAACGAGAACGTCGTCGACAAGACTGCGTCACCGATCGCAGTCCGCAGCCGCCTCTGGCCGACCTCTTCGACGTCGTCCGTTCCGCGCAGAAGGTCCTGCACGTGGTAGAGGTCGACGGTGCCCCCCGCGATCAGCGCGGAGGGGCTGTGTCCCCTGGCGTGGTGTAGCTTCGGCGTGGCCACCACGATCACCGGCCGGGGCCGGATTGATCAGGCTGCCAGGGTCGGCAGGCTGACGAGGGGATCATCGCCGATCGGGGCGATGCTTTCCAGGGTGATGTAGCGGGAGCGCTGGACGGCCCACTCGTCGTTCTGTTCCAGCAGGATCGCGCCGACGAGGCGTGTGATGGCCGCCTCGTTGGGGAAGATGCCGACCACCTCGGTCCGGCGCTTGATCTCGCCGTTGAGGCGTTCAAGCGGGTTCGTGGAGTGCAGCTTGACCCGATGCTGGGTGGGGAAGCCCATGTAGGCCAGCACGTCCGGCTCAGCCTCGTCCATCAGGGCGGCGAGCTTGGGGACCTTCGGCCGGAGCTGATCAGCCACGCGCCGCCACTGCTGACGGGCCGCCTCGGCATCGTCCTGGGCAAATGCCGTGGCGATGAAGGCGGAGACGACACGCCGCCCGCTGCGTCCGGCATGGGCGAGCACGTTGCGCATGAAGTGGACGCGGCAACGCTGCCAGGTCGCGTTCATCACCTTGGCCACTGACGCCTTGATGCCCTCGTGGGCGTCCGAGATGACCAGCTTGACCCCGCGCAGGCCGCGGCGCGCCAGCTTGCGGAGAAAGTCCGTCCAGAACGTCTCGGCCTCGGACGGGCCGACATCCATGCCGAGCACCTCGCGACGGCCGTCACCGTTGACGCCCACCGCCACGATTACGGCGACAGAGACGATACGGCCGTCCTGGCGCACCTTCACGTAGGTCGCATCGATCCAGAGGTAGGGCCACTCGCCCTCGATGGGCCGGGCGAGGAACGCGCCCACGCGCTCGTCGATTTCCTGGCAGAGCCGGCTGACCTGGCTCTTCGACACGCCTGTGCCGCCCATCGCTTGGACGAGGTCATCAACCGATCGGGTCGAGATGCCCTGGATGTAGGCCTCCTGGATCACAGCCGTGAGCGCCTTCTCGGCCATGCGTCGCGGCTCCAGGAAGCCCGGAAAGTAGCTGCCCTTGCGCAGCTTCGGAATGCGCAGCTCGACCGTGCCGGCCCGCGTCTGCCAATCCCGGTCACGGTAGCCGTTGCGCTGGACCAGCCGCTCGGCGCTCTTCTCGCCGTGCGCCGCGCCGGTCAGGCCACCGACCTCCAGCTCCATTAGCCGCTCGGCCGCAAAGCCGATCATCTCGCGCAGCAGATCGGCGTCGGCGCTCTTCTCCATCAGCCCGCGCAGGGCCATCATCTCGTCGGTCATCGGGGGTCTCTCGGGTTCGAGGTTGGTGCTCGCAACCCGACCCTACCCGGCAACCGCCGATGACCACCCCGCGAGAGATCCCGCCTGCTACAGCGCTGTGAAGGGCGCGCAGGCGG